>CALDQK010000943.1 GCA_937911525.1 uncultured bacterium | reverse complement strand
GACTCGGTCGTCGGACTCTCGGACTCGGTCGTCGGACTCTCGGACTCGGTCGTCGGACTCTCGGACTCGGTCGTCGATCCCTCGGTCTCGGTCTCGGACTCGGTCGTCGGACTCTCGGTCTCGGTCTCGGTCTCGGTCGTCGGACTCTCGGTCTCGGTCCCGGTCTCGGTCTCGGTCTCGGCCCCGCTCTCGGGCGTCGAAGCCTCGGTCTCGGCCGACTCCGACTCGGCCTCCTCTGCCCGACTCACTCGCCGCCCCGCCCAGCCGGCACGCACTCGACCCAGCGCGCGTCCTTGTAGAACACGACCCGGCGCAGCACCTTGACCAGCTGCGGGTCCAGCTCGCCCGTCTTGGGGTCCTTGATCGTCAGCCGGTGCGCGATCCGCTGCACCGTCGGCTGGAGCTCATAGACCAGCGCGTCCAGCCGCTGGCGGTGCTCGGGCTTCTCCGCGATCTTGCTCAGGAGCTCGCGCCACTCGAAGGGCCGCACCAGCGCGTCTTCGAGCACCCCCCGCACCAGCTTGCGGAAGCGCGGGTCCCGCGCCATCTCCTTGGTCGCCTCGCCGAGGATCGCCCGGACCTTGGGGTTCTTGGCCCCCTCCTCGATCAGGTCCTCGAGCATCTGCATCAGCTCGGGCTCGTGCTTGGCGAGGATCGGGATCGCCTTGTTGTCGACGAACTCCTTCCACCACTTGTCGACCCGGT
This sequence comes from uncultured bacterium, assembly GCA_937911525.1. Lineage (GTDB taxonomy): Bacteria > Planctomycetota > J058 > J058 > J058 > NORP233. Next base: position 4,671 of record CALDQK010000943.1, on the reverse strand, counting down.
CGTTGCGCGTGCCCGGCAGCCAGTCGACCGCGGCCCGCCAGCCGAGGGACCACACCGGCAGCGCGTCCCACAGCTCGCGCCCGATCTTGCGCAGGATCGGGTCGGCCTTGGTCCGCGCGCTCGGCCCCAGCTCCTTCTTCAGCACGGGGACGACCTTCTTGCGCAGGCTCTCGCGGTGCCCCTCGAGCAGGGCGTGGATCTCCTTGTCGCGCTTGCGCAGGGCCGCCGCCAGGTTGGCCTCCATCGTGGCCATGCCCTGGGCCACCACGTCCTCGGCGATCGGCCGCAGGAGCGCGCTGATCTCGTCGCGGTGCGCGTGGATCCAGTTCTCGAGCTCGCGCCACACCATGTCGCGCTTGTCGGGGGGGAGCAGGGTCTCGAACACCCAGCGCCCGTCCATGGGCGTCGTGCCGGCCTTCCAGCTGCAGCCCTCGGGCACCCGGCCCTGGAACTCGGGGTCGATCGCGATCGTGACCGAGTAGGTCTCGGCGTAGGGCAGCTCCCAGGTCCGCCGCGCGTAGCCCAGCCCCGAGTGGATCTCGACCACGGCCCCGATCCGCTCGCGCTCGCTCCCGACCGGCCCCAGCAAGACGGGGTCGCCCAGGGCGAGGTGCCCGCGCACGTCGAGCCGCACCCGCTTGGGCGTATGGCTGACGAAGCGGGCCAGCCGCGCGGCGGGCGTCCGCAGCTGATCCGCCTTGCGCTCCGCGAGCCCGAAGAGCAGACCGGCGGCGCCGAGCCATACGGCCACGCCGACCAGGACGCGAGGTGTCGAACGTCGTCTCACGCCCCCGATTCTAAGCGCGAGGTCGCACACCCGACGTGGGCTTGCTCAGGTTCGGCCGCGCTCAGCGCGGAGGCCGCGCGCGTCACCCTTTCCGGGCTGGCCTACCCTTTGCCGAGCGAGGCCCCTTCGCCGGGCGAGTCGGCGGACGCCGCGTCGCTCGAGGCGGCGGCCGAGGGCGAAGCCTCGCCAGCCCCAGCCTCGCCAGCCCCAGCCTCGCCAGCCCCAGCCTCGCCAGCCCCAGCCGCAGCCTCGGCCCGCGCAGCCTCGGCTTCGAGCCGCTCCGCCTCGAGGCGCGCGGCCTCGGCCCGGCGGGCCTCGGTCAAGCCCGTCGCCTGCTCCGCCAGGGCCTCCAGCGGGCCCAGGCTGCGGATGTGCAGGTCCTGCTGCGGGAAGGAGATCTCGACCCCCTCCTCGCGGAAGGCGCGGTCCACCGCGTGGTGCAGCCGGTCGAGCACGTCGTAGCGCTGGAGCGGGTGCGCGATGTAGACCCGCAGCTCGAAGTCGAGCGAGCTGCCGCCGAAGCCGAGGAAGAGCGCCCGCGGGCGCGGGCGACGCAGGACCTGGTGATCGCGGCGCGCGATCTGGACGAGCAGCCGACGGACCCGCAAGGTGTCGCTCCCGTAGGCCACGCCGACGGGGAGCTCGATGCGGATCGTGGGGTCGCTCAGGGACCAGTTGATCACGTCGCCGGTCACGAGCTGACGGTTGGGCACGATCAGCTCGCGGTTGTCGAGGTGACGGATCGTGGTCGCGCGCATGCGCAGGCGGGTGACGGTGCCGGTCACCCCGCCGATCGTGATCACGTCGCCGACCCGCACCGGCCGCTCGAAGAGGATGATCAGGCCCGAGACGAAGTTGGCGAAGATCTCCTGGAGGCCGAAACCCAGGCCGAAGGTGAGCGCGGCGGCCAACCACTGCAGGTTCGACCAGCCGATTCCGATCGTGCCCAGCGCCACGCTCGAGCCGAGGAAGATGATCACGTAGCGGGCGACCGAGGTGAAGGCGTAGCGCGCCCCCGCATCGAGGGGCAATCGCTGGAGCAGGATCAGCTCCAGCAGCGCCGGCAGCGAGCGGGTCGCGATGACCGTGAACAGCACCAGCAGGAGCCCCAGCCCGACGTCGGCCAGGGTCACGCGCTTGGGCAGGGCCGTGGTGGGCGAGGAGTCGGGGACGCCCGGCTGCAAGGCCGCGGTCGGGTCCAGCACGACGGCATCGCCCTTGGCCTCGCCCGCGGGCTCCTCCCCCTCGGCGGGCTTCTTCTTCGCGCGCGCTCCGCCCTCGTCGAGGACCGTGCCCTCCAGCGCCGGGTAGGTCTGGACCTCGTCCTCGGCGCTGAGCACCTCGACGCTCGGGTAGACCTGGATCCGCTCCAGCCGGCGCAGGGCAGGGAGCACGTCGGCCCAGATTCCCCACAGCCCGAACAGGAGCGCCAGCGCGACGCCGGCCCGGAACAGGCGGCCGACCTCGTCCTCGAGCTCTTCCTCCTCGAAGTCGTCCTCGTCCTCGGGAGGCGGCAGCCCGTCGACGGTCGAGCGGCGCAGCTTCTTCTCGCGCTCGCGCATGGCGGCCTCGTGGGCCTCCACGCGGCGCGCGTGCGCCGACTCGAGCCACAGCCGCAGCACGGCGTGCGCGACCATCAGCAGCAGGACCAACGAGAACGAAGCGCTCAGCCGGCCCAAGAGCGAGGTCGCCGTGTAGTAGAAGCCCCGCAGGGCGAGGCCCACGAAGAACAAGGGCAAGCCGACCGCGCTGGCGTACCACAGGTAGCGCGCGCGGTAGAGCAGCCCGCCCGGGTTGCGCTCCAGGTAGGGGCCGACGATCTTGCCGCTCGGGCGGAGGGTCAGCGCGCAGAACGCGGCCAGGGCGCAGGTCCCGAGCGCGAAGCCCAGCCGGCCCAGGGAGTCGTTCCAGCTGCTGTCCTGGACCTGGACGTCCATCGCGACGACCAACACCGTCGCGAAGAGCGCGACCGGGGCCAGCCAGAGCAGGTGGCGCCGGAAGCGGCGCACGGCGTCTTCCTCCCAGCCCAAGTGGCGGATCGCGAAGCCCTGCGGGCCGAGCGCGATCCGCACGCTCTCGAAGGGGAGCAGCATCAGGGCCGCGACCTGGCCCGCCCAGCTGAGCGCGATCGCCACGGGGGGTTGGCCCGCGGGCGCCCCCAAGGCCAGCGCGGCGACGTAGAGCAGGGTCGGGATCGGCAGGGCGCAGAGGGCCGAGTAGCCGAGCGCGTAGAGGGCCGGAGCCGTGCGGGCCGTGACGGGGTGCTCGGTCTCGCCGAGCTCGCGGAGGCGTCGCCCGGCCCAGACTCGCAGCACGATCAGCACGATCGCGAGCAGCACGGCCCCCGCCGCGTAGTGCCAGTTCGCGGGGATCGCGTGCCAGAGCTGCACGCCGGCGTCGGGCCAGCGCGGCGAGCCGACCAACCACGACAGCCCTTCCCAGGCGCTGCGCGGGTTGGGCGCTACCTCGCCCTTGACGCTGCGGACCCACAGGATCCGCTCCTCGATGTAGGCGCGATACTCGAGGGTCGCCGAGCGGACTTGCTCCTGGACCGCGTCGAGCTCGACCAGCTCGTTGAAGAGGGTCGAGTTGTCCTTGACCACCGCGTCCAAGGCGCGCTGGCGCCGGACGAGCACCTCGCGCGCGATGTCGGTCAGCTCGTCGAGGTCGAGGTCGGGTCGCGCCTTGGGCACCGTCGCGAGGATCTCCTGCAGCTCCTCCTCGACCGGGGGCAGCCCGGCGCGCTCCTCCTCACGCACGATCAGCTCGTACTGGACCTCCGAGATCTGCTGCGTGCGCTGCGCCGAGCGCCGCTCGAGGTCGTCGACGTCGGGGAGCTCCTTGAGCTTCTGCCGGAGCAAGAGCCCCATGGCCTGCGTCAGGCCGGCGGCGTCCACCTTGCGCCGCATGGTGCGGAAGCTGCGCCGCAGCTTGTTCAGCAGGTTGCGCGCCTTGGCCAGCTCGCTGCTCGTGTCGCGCAGGCTCTGACCCAGCTCGCCCTTGCGCAGCTCGGTCAGCTGCGTCGTCTTGGCCGCGATCTGCGAGACCTCCTGCGTCTGCTGCGCCGCCTCCCGCGCGAGCCGGCGCGCCTCGCGCGCCTCGCGCTCGGCCTCCTCCTGGCGCTCCTTGGCGACCTCGGCTCGCCACAGCTCGTGGGCCCGCTCGCGCCGCTTCTCCTCTTGCTTTGCGGCGTCGAGCAAGGCCGGCAGGAGCTCGCGGCGGTCGGTGTAGGCCTGCTGCTCGGCGGCGGCCGCCGCGCGCTGCGCCTCGAGGGCGCGCTCGCGCGCGCGCTGGTGCAGGACGCGCACCTCCGCCAGCGGACCGTCGCCGGTGGGCGTGACCGAGCTGCGCAGCTGCGAGAGCTCCCGGTCGATCCGCACCAGCGCCGTGTTCAGCTCGGCGCTCCGCTCGGTGCGGAAGGAGATCTCGCGGCGCAGCCGCTCGACCTCGGCCCGGACCTGCTTCAGCTCCTCTTGCGCCCGGTCGGCCAGCGTCGAGAGGTCCTCCAGGCTCGCGCCGGGAGGGATCTCGATCGTGACCGCCTTAGGCGCGGGGCGCTCGCGCAGCTGCTCGAGCTCCTCGGCCGCGGTCGCGCTCAGGCGCTTGAACTCGACCGCCTTGGAGGCCGAAGCCGTCGTGCGCTCGAGGTCGGCCAGGATCTCCTTGCAGAGCTGAAGCGCCTTGGCCCGCTCACCCTCCTCGAGGTCCGTGTTGGCCTCGAGGCCAGCGACCCGCGAGTTGATCGAGGCCACGCTGAGCAGGTCCGGCTGGGCCTGCGCCGGCGGCGGGGAGGGCTTCGGAGTCGGCGTCGGCTCCGGCGGAGGCGTCGGACTCGGCTCGGGCTCCGGCTCGGCCTCCGGCGCACGCGCCGGGGCCAGCGGGGG
>CALDQK010000942.1 GCA_937911525.1 uncultured bacterium | reverse complement strand
GCTCGAGCGCCTCGAGCAAGGCCGCCGCGAGCCGCGGAGAGCGCTCGCGCCCCTCCAGGGCGCGGCGCACGTCTGGGCGCAGGTCCGTCGCGCCCTCGCTCGTCCGCGTCAGCCAGCCCCCGGCGCAGGCCATTGCTAGCCGCTCGGGGCCCCGCGGCCCCAGGGCGCTCGCGGCCAGCTCGAAGGGCAGCGCTCCCTCGCTGAGGGCGAAGAGCTCGAGCGCCTCGAGCTCGGCGCCCCGCGGGAGCTCGAGCTCGGCCCGCTCCAGCCGCGGCGGCTCGAGGTCCAAGCGGTCCGCTCCCGCAGGACCGGCCAGCTCGAGGCGATAGCGCTGCGGGCCTTCCCCCTCGTCCCGCCACGCGACCCAGAGCGAGACCCCGGCGCGTCCGCAGCGCGACGCGTCCCGGAGCGAACGGGCCAGCGCCGCCAACACCTCCTGAGCTTCTTCTGGCGCCGCCTGCGCGTCGTCGACCACCAGGACGAGGGGGGCGCCGCCGCGTTGGGCGTGCTGGCGCAAGCGGAGACCCGCCTCGACGAGGACCCGCTCGCGCGCGCACTCACCCGCGCTGAGCGGAACACCCCAGCGCCCGAGCGCGGCCCCCAGAGCGCCGTAGGTGCCGCCTGCCCCGCGCCCGCAGCGAACCCGCTCCACCCGATCGCCCCGCGTCCGGGCGCGCAGGGCGGCCTCTCGCAAGAGCCGACTGCGCCCGCAGCCGCGCGGGCCGGCGAGGAGCGTCACGGGCGCAGGCCCCAGGAGCCGCTCCAGCGCAGCAGCCCGGTCCACGAGCGCTGGCTCGAGCGGAGGCAGCTCCCTTCGCCCTGGGAGCTCCTCTCCGAGTAGAGCGAGCGCTGCGCCGGCCGAGTCGGGGCGCTCGGCTCGGGCTGGGGCGAGGAGCGCGCGCAGCAGCTGGGAAGCTCGCCCGTCCTCGGGGAGGGGCCCGTCCACGGCGCCTGTGAGCGCGCAGCGCAAGGTCGCCCCCAAGCCGTAGAGGTCGGCCCGGCGGTCGAGGGGCCAGCCTGCGAGCGCTTCGGGGGCGGCGTAGCCAGGGGTCCCCCCGACCTCGTCGGCGCCGTGCGGCGCGGCGAGACCCAGGTCGAGGAGCACCGGGCCCCGCTCCCCCACGATGACGTGCGCGGGCTTGAGGTCGAGGTGCAGCCACCCGCGCGCGTGCAGCGACTCCAGGGTTCGCAACAAGGGCGCGGCCTGGGCGAGCACGTAGTCGACGCGCCTGGGATCCCCGGGCGCGCCCCGCGCAGCGGCGCCCGTCAGGAGCGCTTCCCCTGGGGCGAGCTCGGTCACCAGCCACGCGCGTCCCTGGTCGCGCACCAGCTCCCGCGGCTCGACGAGCCCTGGCTGGGCGAGCTCGCGCAAGCGCTCGAGCTCGGCGGCTAGCAGCGCCTCGCAGGCTGGGCCCTCGACGTCGTGCAGGGTCTTGAGCGCGACCTCGACCTCGTCTCGCTGGTCGCGCGCTCGCCAGACCTGCCCTTGAGAGCCTCGCCCCAGGGCTCCCAGCACGCGATAGCGACCCGCGACGAGGTCCGGCGGAGTTGTGCGCTGGTCCGACACAGGCGCAGTATTGCAGCTAGCACCCCTGGGGTGCGTTCCCCTCAGCGTCCGACCGCGCGACGCAACCCGGAGAGGAGCTGTTGATAGGCCATGGGCTGAGCGCCCCTCCGCTCGCGGGTCTCGCCCCAGAGCACGAGCGGGCCGCGCGAGAGCTCCAGGCGGCCGCGGAAGCCGCCTGGGGTGAACTCGCCTCGACCGCGCAGCACCAACGCAGCCTGACTCGGCGTGTCGACCAGCTCGAACCCACCCCAGCGCCGCAAGGCGCGCACGACGTTGGCGCGGAAGCCTCCCTCGTCTCCTGGCCACGGAGCGACGTAGAGCGGCTCGCCCGGAAGGGGCAGGGCCAGGGCCAGGCTGCAGAGCAAGGGACCGAAGGCGGTGAGGAGCGCGCTCATGGACGCAGCCTCTCGCGTCGGGTTTGTTGCGAAAGCCCCGAGGCCGCGAGACCCGTCCAGCCGGAGCTTGCGTCCCCCTCGCCCTCGTGGAGGTGCACCCCGAGCGCGCATCACCCGCAGGCGTTATGTTCGCCACAGAGGGCGTCCTCCGCGCGCGGTGCAGACGTCGAGGGGTGTTGTGGTGGAGACGATCCTGGTCGTCGAAGACGACCCGGCGATCTCGCTGGGCCTGCAGAAGAACCTTCGCTACGAGGGCTTCGAGGTGCTGAGCGCGACCCGGGGAGACGAGGGCCTGCAGACCGCCCTCGAGAAGCAGCCCGACCTGATCGTGCTGGACGTCATGCTGCCCAACCTCTCGGGGTTCGAGGTGTGCAAGACCCTCAAGCGCAACGAGGTCGACATCCCGATCATCATCCTGTCCGCCAAGGACCAGGAGATCGACAAGATCATGGGCCTCGACCTGGGGGCCGACGACTACCTGACCAAGCCTTTCTCGGTCCGAGAGCTGATCGCGCGGATCAACGCCGTCTTGCGGCGCAAGAAGCGCTACGAGAAGGAGCTCGAGACCTTCAGCTTCGGGGACGTCGAGATCGACTTCACCGCCCGCACGATCGCGCGCAATGGGACGACCCTCGAGCTCTCCCCGCGCGAGTTCGACCTGCTGGCCTTCTTCGTGCGCCACCCCAACGAGGTGATCGACCGCCGCCAGATCCTCAACAAGGTCTGGGGCTACGACTACTACGGCACCGCCCGCACGATCGACAACTTCGTCACCAAGCTGCGCCAGAAGCTCGAGCCCGACGTGCGCAAGCCCGCCCACTTCGTGACCGTGCGGGGGGTCGGCTACAAGTTCGTCCCCTGACGAGGCTCAGGACGCGCCCAAGGGGTCACTTCCGGCCCAATGGATCGGCGCGTCCGGTAGCTCTGCCTTCGGCCCCCGAGCTGAGCGGGAGGCAAGTGGCTGAAGAGAAAGCTCTTAGACGGAGCTGAGACCTGGTCTCGAATCCGTACCGGATCACTCTCCTTTCCCCTTGAAAGGGCACCAATTCGGTCCTACTATGACGCCCATCACGAGGAAAGCGCCCCACTTCAGTACGCATTCCCGGAAAGACCTGCTGTGCTTCAGATTACGAAGCGAGTCGACTACGCCCTGATCGCCCTGACGCACCTCGCCCTCCACAGCGGGGAGCGCTTCAGCGCGCGCGAGCTGGCCGAGACCTATCACCTTTCGCGGCCGCTCATGGCCAACGTCCTCAAGGCGCTCTCCAAGGAAGACCTCGTCCGCTCGGTCCGTGGGACCAAGGGCGGCTACGAGCTGACCCTCGACCCCGCCTCGCTCCCGGTCGGGCGGGTGGTCGAGCTCCTCGAGGGGCCGCTGCAGATCGCGACCTGCGTCGGTGACGACCCGCAAGACCACACCTGCGCGGCCTCCAGCGTCTGCCCCGTCAAACACAGCGTGTTCCGCATTCACGTGCGGATTCGTGACGTTCTCTATGCCTCGACCATCGCCGACCTCGCGCAGGGGAGCACCCGCGCGTCGCTGCCGGTGGTCGTCTCCACGCCCGAGGTAAACGCGTGAGCAACGAGCAGAGCACCGAGGTGAAGACGCCGGTCTACCTCGACTACCAGGCCACCACCCCCATGGACCCCCGGGTCCTCGAGGAAATGCTGCCCTACTTCACGGAGAAGTTCGGCAACGCAGCCAGCCGCAACCACCAGTACGGTTGGGTCGCGGAGCAGGCGGTCGAGACCGCGCGTGAGCGCGTGGCGAAGGCGATCGGGGCCAGCCCCAAGGAGATCGTGTTCACCAGCGGCGCGACCGAGAGCGACAACATCGCGCTCAAGGGCGCCGTCGAGATGTATCGCTCGCGCGGGAAGCACCTGATCACCGTCGAGACCGAGCACAAGGCCGTCCTCGACGTCTGCAAGTACCTCGAGCGGAGCGGCCAGGCCGAGGTGACCTACCTCAAGCCGCACCGCAACGGCCTCGTCGACCTCGAGCAGCTCGAGGCCGCGATCCGCGAGGACACGATCATGGTCGCGATCATGGCGGCCAACAACGAGATCGGCGTGGTCCAGCCCCTGGCCGAGATCGGCAAGCTCTGCCACAGCAAGGGCGTGCTCTTCTTCACCGACGCCGCCCAGGCCGTCGGCAAGATCCCCCTCGACGTCGAGGCGATGCAGATCGACGTGATGGCGATCTCTGGGCACAAGATGTACGGCCCCAAGGGAATCGGCGCGCTCTACGTCCGCCGCCGCAAGCCCCGCGTCCGCCTGGCCCCGGTCCTGCACGGCGGCGGCCACGAGCGCGGCATGCGCTCGGGCACCCTGCCCGTGCCCATGATCGTGGGCCTCGGCAAGGCGGCCGAGCTGGGCGTTCAGGAGATGGAGCAGGAGGCCAAGCGCCTGACCGAGATCCGCGAGCGCTTCTGGAAGGGCCTGAACGAGAAGCTGGATCACATTCAGCTCAACGGGCACCCGACCCAGCGCCTGCCGGGCAACCTCAACGTCAGCTTCGAGTACGTCGAGGGCGAAGGCCTCATGATGGCCATGAAGGACCTGGCCGTCAGCTCGGGCTCGGCCTGCACCTCGGCCAGCCTCGAGCCGAGCTACGTGCTCAAGAGCCTGGGGCTGGGCGACGACCTGGCCCACACTTCGATCCGCTTCGGCTTCGGCCGCTTCACCACCGACGCCGAGGTCGACTACGCCCTCGCCAAGGTGATCGAGGCCGTCTCGAAGCTGCGCGACATGAGCCCGCTCTACGAGATGGTCAAGGAGGGGATCGACCTCTCCACCATCGAGTGGACCGTTCACTAACACCCAAGACCCCTGGAGGTAAGCCATGGCCTACAGCGACAAGGTCGTCGACCACTTCAACAACCCTCGTAACGTCGGCAGCCTGGACAAGGACAGCCAGGACGTCGGGACCGGCATCGTCGGCGCGCCCGAGTGCGGCGACGTGATGCGGCTCCAGCTGCGCGTCAAGGACGGCGTGATCGAGGAGGCCCGCTTCAAGACCTTCGGCTGCGGCTCCGCGATCGCGAGCAGCTCGCTGGCCACCGAGTGGGTCAAGGGCCGGACCGTCGACGAGGCGCTCACGATCAAGAACACCCAGATCGTCGAGGAGCTCTCGCTCCCCCCGGTCAAGATCCACTGCTCGGTCCTGGCCGAGGACGCGATCAAGGCCGCGATCAAGGACTACCAGGAGAAGAACGGCCAGGCCGCCCCGGCCGAGGCTGCCGCCGAGCAGGCTCAGGCCTAGGAGCGAACCGCCCCCGCGGGGCGGAGGTAGACACATGGCCATCACGATGACCGAGCGCGCGGCGAGCCGGGTCAAGGAGATCCTCGAGGAGCGCGGCCTGCCCGACAAGGCGGGCCTCCGCTTCGCGATCAAGGGCGGCGGCTGCTCGGGCTTCGAGTACGTCGTCGACCTCGTCGACAAGCCGCGCAAGTTCGACATGCCCGGACGGCACGACAAGGTGTTCGTCTCCAACGGCGCGCGGATCCTGGTCGACAAGAAGTCGCTCCTCTTCCTGGACGGGACCGAGATCGACTTCGAGGAGCAGGACTTCGGCCACGCCTTCACCTACACCAACCCCAACGCTTCAGGCGTCTGCGGCTGCGGGACCAGCTTCTCGGTATGAGCGTCGCCGTGGCCACTTGCCCTCGCTGCGAGGCCGAGCTCGAGCTGCCCTACCTGTGCGAGGGCTGCGGTGAGCTGCTGCGCGATCCGCCGGGCGGCCTGAACGCCTTCGAGCGCTTCGGCCTGCCGGTCCGCTACGAGCTCGAGCGAGAGGAGCTCGAGGCGCGCTACCTGCGCCTCTCGCGTCGCCTGCACCCCGACAAACAGATCGGGAAGCCGGCCGCCCGACAGTCCCGGGCGCTGATCCTCAGCTCGGCCCTCAACGAGGCCTACTCGCTGCTCAGGGACCCCCGCCAGCGCGCGGAGCACCTCCTGGTCTCGAGCGGCGGCAAGACCGCCGACCAGGACAAGTCCACGCCGGCGGCCTTCCTGATGGAGCAAATGGAGCTGCGCGAGGAGCTCGAGGCCGCCCAGGCCAAGCAGGACTCCGCCGCGCTGGCGAACTTCAGCGAGCGCGCTCAGCGCGAGCAGGGCGCCTGCTACGAGGCGCTGAAGGGGATCTTCGCAGACCCCGCCTTCCCCACGGACGCCCTGCTGAAGCAGGCGCGCGAGCAACTGAACGTGCTCAAGTACTGGCTGACCTTCGCGAAGGACCTCGCCAAGTAGCCAGCCCCTCTTTCGTTCCCCTCACCGCGCCTCCCGCTGGCCTCGAGCCGCGGGCCAGGGCGCGAGCACCTGGGAGCCTCTCTGCTATGAGCGACACCCCGCTCGTGGTCGGTATCGACCTCGGAACCACCAACAGCCTCCTGGCCCGCGTCGTCGACGGGAAGCCCCAGCTCGTCCATGACGGCAAGGACCACCCCGTCGCCCTGCCCTCGGCCGTGTCCTGGACGGACGAGGGCGAGCTGGTCGTGGGGCGCAACGCCGTCGAGCGGGCCCCCCTCGCCCCCCAGCGGACCGTGCTCTCGGTCAAGCGCCTCATGGGCCGTGGCCTGGCGGACCTGAGCCCCGCCGCGCGCCGCCACTTCTCGGCGGAGCTCGTCGAGGAGGGACGCCAGCTGATCAAGGTCAAGATCGGTGAGCGCGCGATCACGCCCCAGGAGATCTCGAGCCACATTCTGGGTGAACTCAAGCGCCGCGCCGAGGCGGGCCTCGGGCAAGAGGTCAAGCAGGCCGTCGTCACGGTGCCGGCCTACTTCGACGACGCCCAGCGGCAGGCCACCCGCGACGCCGGGAGAATGGCCGGCCTCGAGGTGCTGCGGATCATCAACGAGCCCACCGCCGCCTCGCTCGCCTACGGACTGGGCGGCAAGGACGCCGACGGCGTGATCGCGGTCTACGACCTGGGCGGCGGGACCTTCGACCTCTCGCTGCTGCGCGTCCAGGCTGGCACCTTCCGGGTGCTCGCGACCTGCGGCGACACGCACCTCGGCGGCGACGACGTCGACGGGATCCTGGTCGACAGCGCCCTGGCGCTCCTGGCCGAGCAGGGCGTCGACGTCGAGCAGGCGGGCCCGCGCCTGCGCGCCCAGCTCCGTGAGGCCGCCGAGCGCGCCAAGATCGCCCTGACCGACGCCGAGCAGACCCTGCTCGCGGTCAAGGACCCGACCCAGGGGATCAACCTCGAGCTGGCCCTGACCCGCGCCGAGCTCAACCGGGCCATCGACCCGCTGGTGGACCGGACCCTCGACCTGTGCCGCAAGGCCCTCGCGGACGCCGAGCTGAGCGTGGGCGAGATCGACGAGGTCGTGATGGTCGGCGGCTCGACCCGGACCCCGCACGTGCGAACGCGGGTCGGCGAGTTCTTCGGCCGGACCCCGCACACCGAGCTCGACCCCGACCAGGTCGTGGCGCTCGGCGCCGCGGTTCAGGCGGACATCCTCTCCGGCCAGAGCGAGAGCGACGTGCTCCTGCTCGACGTGACGCCGCTCTCGCTCGGGATCGAGACCTTCGGCGGCGCGGTGACCAAGCTGATCATGGCCAACAGCTCGATCCCGACCCAGGCCACCGAGGAATACACCACGCCCGAGGACGGCGTGACCGCGATCGACCTGCACGTGCTCCAGGGCGAGCGCGAGCTGGTCCAGGACTGCCGCTCGCTGGCGCGCTTCAAGCTGAAGATCCCGCCCATGCCCGCCGGCATGCCCAAGGTCAAGGTGACCTTCCTCGTCGACGCCGACGGGATCCTGCGCGTCCACGCGGTCGAGGCCCGCTCGGCCGCCGAGGCCGAGATCGAGGTCACCCCGGTCCACGGCCTGACCGAGGACGAGGTCGACCAGATCCTCGAGGACAGCTACACCCACGCGATCGCCGACGTGCAGCTCCACCAGCGGATCGATCTCCGCAACGAGTCGCGGACCGTGATCCGCGCGGCCCGCAAGACCCTGGGTGAGGCCGGTGACGGCCTGACCGCTGAGCAGCGGGCCGCGATCGAGGGCGGGATCGAGAGCCTCGAGGCGCTCCTCCCGGGCGAAGACAACCCGGCCATGAAGACCGCGCTCGAGGCCCTCAACGAAGCCTGCGAGCCCCTGGCCGAGATCGTCCTCGACCGCGCCGTCAGCGCGGCGCTCGAGGGCAAGAGCCTGAGCGAGGTTCAGTAATGGGCGGCGACAACCCCTACATCGACCAGGCCGAGGCGACCCTGCCCACCAAGGCCTTCAAGATCACCTTCACCGCCGACGGGAGCCCGATCGGGGAGGTCGAGGTGGACCCCAGCGCCCTCCCCGAGCGCGGCGACGGCCGCAAGGGCAGCCTGCTCCGCTACGCCCACGCCCAGGGGATCGAGATCGACCACGCCTGCGGCGGCGTGTGCGCCTGCTCGACCTGCCACGTGATCGTGCGCCAGGGCATCAGCAGCTGCAACGAGGCCAGCGAGGAGGAGGAAGACATGGTCGACCTCGCCCCCGCCGTCGAGCCCGACTCACGCCTGGCCTGCCAGTGCATCCCCGACGGCACGCAGGACCTCGTGGTCGACGTGCCCAGCTGGAACCGGAACGCCGTCCGCGAAGGAGGGTGATACTCCTGGGGGGCTGCGCCCCCCAGACCCCCATCTTTGGGCCCGCAGAAGCACCAGGGGCAGGTGCTGCGGGAGATGTGATCTCGACCGCCTCGAGAGGGGTGGCGCACCAGCCCCTTACGCTTCTGCTCTGAGGTGTGTGCGGAGCTCCTTGTGTGCTCGCAGTCGCTCGCAGTGCGTTCCGAGGTGTGTGCGAACTCCCGCAGCGGCTGCTTACCCGCCGCCGCCGCCGGTGACGGCCTGGCGCACCTCGGCGACCGAGGGCTTCTGGGCGTTCTTGCCGGGGAACTGCTGGAAGGCGGCGTCCCACTCCCAGTTGCGGGCGTGAGCCAAGGTCAGCTTCCCGCGGTAGGAGTGCTCGTAGACGAGCAGGCGCTGGCTCGACTCGTCGATCACGAAGAACACGTTCTCGCCGTTCTTCGTGCCCGGCGCGGTGACCAGGAACACGCCGGGCTCCCGCTTGGCCTCCTGAGCGTGGGCGACCCGCGGGCCCTCGTTGAAGGCGACTCCGGCGGCGAAGCCCGCCACGGCGATCCAGATCCAGGTCGTTCGTCGTTGCTCTTGCACCAAGACCTCCCTTGTCGCGCCCCAATACGCCGGCTCCGCGCGAGCGGTTCCCGTAACCTGCGCGGGTGAGCTTGGAGCGAGCCAAGGAGCTGGAGGCAGCTGGGCAGGGCCCCGCAGCGGCGGCGGCCTATCAGGCGGCCGCGTGCGAGCTCCCGCCCGCCGGCGCCCAGGCGGCCCGCCTGCGGGCGGGGCTGCTCCTGCTGGCGGACGGGCAGGTCCCAGCAGGCCTCGAGGTGCTGGCCAGCGTCCTCGAGGGGGTCGGCGAGAAGCTCCCCAGCGGCGGCCTCGCCGACATGGCCGGCGCCCTGGCGCGCATGGCCTGGGTCCGACTCGGAGGGGTCGGCGCCGTTCAACGCGCAGCCGACGACGTGCCGATCGCCGACGCCCTGCGGGCCGACGCGCTCTGGGGCGCGACCTTGGCCCTCTACCCGATCGACCCGGTGCTCTCGCTCGCGACCGGCACGCGCTACCAGCGAGCGGCCAAGCGCGCCGCGGACGCGGCGCGGATCGGACGCGCGCTCTCCCTCGAGGCCTGGTTCCGGGCCACGGCCAGCGCTGACTCGCCCGCCGACGACCTCCTCGACGAGGCCGCCGAGCTGGCGCGCAGCAGCGAAGACGCCTACCTGGCTGGCCTCGTCCCCTACATGCGCGGGACGCTCCGCTACCTGGACGGACGCTGGCGCGAAGGTCAGCGGGACTACGAGCTCGGCGCCGCCTGCTTCGCCGAGATCCCCGGCGCCTTGATCGAGCAGACCTCGACCCGCGCCCTGGGCGCGCTCTGCCGCCTGCAACGGGGCGACCTGGCGGGCGCCCGCCAGGGAGCCGAGTCGCTGCTGGCCGAGGCCCGCGCGCGGGGGGACGTGTTCAGCGAGTTCCTCCTCGACGCCACCTTGCGCTGGTTCCTCTTCCTCTGCGACGACACCCCTCAGCGCGGCGAAGAGGTGCTGGCCTCGATCGCGCGCTGGGACGAAGGCGTGGGCCGCTCGGCCCACTTCAGCCTCTGGTCGCGGCTCAACACCTCGGCCTCGGTTGCCCTCTACCGCGGCCAGGTCGCCCAGGCCTGGGAGATCCAGGAGGCCGAGTGGCCCGCCTTGGCGCGCTCGATCTTCATGCGCATTCGCTTCGCGGCCCACGAAGCCCACTTCCTGCGCGGCCGCGCAGCGCTCGCCAACGCGGAGCTGGCCGAAGCCAGCGAGCGACGCCCCTTCACCCGGGTCGCCGCCAGCATGGCCCGGCGCCTGAGCCGCGCCCCCGAAGCTTCCGCGCGCGCCTGGGGAGCAGTCCTGAAGGCGGGCCTCCACCGGCTGGCAGGAGAAGCCGCGCATGCGCGGAGCGCAGACCTCGAAGCCTGCGCCAGCTTCGAGCAGCTCGACATGCAACTCCACGGCTGGGCTGCGCGCTGGCGCCTCGCGGAGAACGACGCCAAGCGCCAGGCAGCCGAGGCCGCGCTGAGCGCACGAGGGGTGTCGGCGCCCGGTCGGCTCTGCGCCCTGCTCAGCGGCTCCCCCCCTGCCCCGGAGGCAACGTGAACCAGGTGCTCGGCTCGCTCCTCCTGCTCTCGCTCCTCGCGGCGACGAGCGCAGCTCAGGACTCGCCCCAGGGCGAGCTCGAGGTCCTCAGCTACAACGTCCACGGCCTGCCCGCCTTCGTCACAGGCGACGACACCCTCGCGCGCCAGCGCGCCATCGGCCCGCGCCTGGAGCCCTTCGGTCTCGTCGCCCTCCAGGAGGACTTCCTGAGCGAGGGCCACCGGCTGCTGGCGAGCGGGCGCAGCCACCCGCACGTGCAGCGCTTCGCTGACGCGCTCTCTGATCGGGTCTACGGGTCGGGCCTGTGCCTCCTCAGCCGGCACCGCGTCCGCGCGCGCCACCAGGAGCACTACCGCGCCTTCAACGGGGTCCTCAGCGCCGGCAGTGACGGCTTGGCCTCCAAGGGCTTTCAGCTGGCGCGTCTCGAGCTCGCGCCCGGCGTCGAGCTCGACGTCTACAACACCCACCTCGACGCCGGCGGCAGCGCGCGCGACGCCGCCGCTCGCGCCAGCCAGGTGGC
>CALDQK010000941.1 GCA_937911525.1 uncultured bacterium | reverse complement strand
AGTCCGGAGGCAGCGACGGGGTCGCGTTCAGCGTCGAGCAAGAGGGCGCCGCCCTCTGGTCTCGCCAGCTTGACCCCGCCCGGCGCCCTGCCGACCGCGGTCCGCAGTCCTTCTCCATCGAGCTCCCGCCAGGCTGCGAGCGGCTGACGCTCTTCACCCGCCCGGGCCCCACCAACTCCTGGGACTGGTCCTACTGGGCGGAGCTGCGCTTCCTCGACGCCCAGGGCGCGAGAATCGAGGCAGAGTAGGCCCGTGCTCGAGCTCCTGCGCGAATACAGCCGACAGCGCCACCTGGTGTGGGTCCTGACTCAGCGCACCCTGGTCGCCCGCTACCGCGGCACGGCGCTCGGCTTCCTGTGGACCTTCCTGCACCCGCTCCTGCTGCTGGTCGTCTACGCGCTCGTGTTCGGCGTGTTCGTGCGCATGGACGTGCCCCACTACGCGGCCTTCCTCTTCGCGGGGCTGCTGCCCTGGTGGTGGTTCGCCAAGACCCTCGCGATCTCGACCAGCTCGATCCTGAGCGACGCGCCCTGGGTCCGGCAGGCTGCGTTCTCGCCCACGATCCCGCCCCTGGTGACCAACCTGGCCGGCCTGGTCGACTTCGCCCTCGGCCTGCCGATCCTGCTCGCGGTGCTCGCTTGGCAGGGCGTCCCGCCGCGACCGGTCCTGCTCTACCTGCCGCTGCTCTGCCTGCTCCAGTTCCAGCTCGCGCTCGGGCTCGGCCTGGGGCTCTCGGCCCTGGCCGTGCGCTTCCGCGACACGATCCAGCTGGTCCAGGCCCTGACGCCGCTGCTCTTCTTCCTGACGCCGATCATCTACCCCGCCAGCATGGTCCCCGAGCGCTTCAGCTGGCTGCTGACGCTCAACCCGCTGGCGCACCTGGCCCAGGCCTACCAGGCCGTGCTCTACCACGGCCAGGCGCCCGCTCCGCTCGGCCTGGCCGTGGTGTTCGGCCTGGGCGCGCTGAGCTGCTTCGTGGGCGAGCGCGTGCTCGACGCGCTGCGCGACCGCATTCCGGAGGAGCTCTAGTGAGCGCCGCCGAGCCGGTCCTGCGCGTCGAGGGGGTCAGCAAGACCTTCCGCTACCGCCCCTACGCGCGCGGGACCCTGACCCTCAAGAGCGCGCTGCTCGAGGCGCTCCTGCTCCGGCCGCGCCCCGAGCGCGTGACCGTCGAGGCGCTGCGCGAGGTCAGCTTCACCCTCGGCGCGGGCGAGAGCCTGGGCTTGCTCGGCCCCAACGGCGCCGGCAAGAGCACGCTGCTCCGGCTGGTGGCCGGGATCTACCGGCCCGACCAGGGCCAGGTCCAGCTGCAGGGGCGGCGGGCCCTGCTGCTCGACCTCGGCGCGGGCTTCCACCCCGAGCTGAGCGGCTACGAGAACGCGCGCGTGGCGGCGCTGATCGCCGGCCTCAGCGATGAGGAGTTCGCCGCCCGCGCCGACGAGATCTTCGCCTTCGCAGAGCTGGGCGACTTCCTCCAGGCGCCCGTGCGCACCTACTCGGCCGGCATGACCGTGCGGCTCGGCTTCGCGGTCGCGGTGCACCTCGACCCGCGGCTGCTGGTGGTCGACGAGGTCCTCGCGGTGGGAGACGCCCGCTTCCAGACCAAGTGCCGCGAGCGGATCGCCGCCCTGCGCGAGCAGGGGACGGCCCTGCTCCTGGCCAGCCACGGCCTGGCCGAGGTCGAGGCGACCTGCGAGCGCGTGCTCTGGCTCGAGCAGGGTCGCGTCCGCCAGCTGGGGCCAGCCGCCGAGGTGCTCGCCGCCTACCGGGCGGCGCAGGAGGCTGGGCCGCCGTAGCGCCCTTGGTCGCTCGGTGCAGTCGGTGTCGCTTCGCTGTCGCTTCGCTGTCGCTGCTCCAAGAGCGCCCGGAGCGAGCCAGCAGCGACTGGGGAGCTGGGAGCGAGGGCGCGTGGGCGACGCGTCCGCGCGCTGAGAGGCGAGAGCTCTGGCTAGCGCGCGAGACGAAGTGTCCCCCCGAGGGGAAGGTCGCGAGACGAAGTGTCCCCCGAGGGGAAACTCGCGAGACGAAGTGTCCCCCCGAGGGGAAGGTCGCGAGACGAAGTGTCCCCCGAGGGGAAGGTCGCGAGACGAAGTGTCCCCCGAGGGGAAGGTCGCGAGACGAAGTGTCCCCCGAGGGGAAGGTCGCGAGAC
>CALDQK010000940.1 GCA_937911525.1 uncultured bacterium | reverse complement strand
CCCCGACGAGCCACGGCCCGTGGTCCAGCCCGAGACCCCGAGCGCGCCGGCGCCGGCCGCCTCGCCCCAGGGCGAGATCCGGGTCCGCTACGGCGACTTCGCCCAGCAGGAGGCCTTCCAGCGGGTCAAGTGGCGCGCGGCGGCCGAGGGCGCCCGCGACATGATCGGGCACATGGACACGATCCTGGCCGCCGTGGAGGAGGGCCGCGACCTGACGCGCGACGAGCGGATCGCGATCCACAAGGCCAACCAGAAGCTGGTCGACATCGTGCTCGAGGTCGCGGGCAAGGTCCCGACCCACGCCACGGGCAACGGGGAATACACCCACCCCTTCGTGCAGGCCAACCTCGCCGCCGAGCACCTGGCCATGGCCGGCCTCCCGCTCAGCGAGGAGCAGCTGGGCGTGCTGCGCCAGTTCGGCGAGACCTATGAGTCCGAGTGGGCCCGCGTCCAGAAGGGCTACCACGAGGACACGCTGGTGCTCGAGAAGGTCCTCGACGAGCTGCAGCTGAAGAAGACCTACACCGATCAGCTGCAGAGCCTGCTCACGCCGGCTCAGCGGGCGGTGATCGTCAAGCCCGAGATCCACCACGTGCACCGCTTCGACATCTACTCGCCGATCATGCTCGTGATCACCCAGGCCAAGCCCCTGGCCGTCACGGCCGAGACCCCCCTGCGCGGGCAGCTCGAGGCCCTGGTCAAGACCTGGGGCGTCGCCGACGCCGACCTCCCCCGCCTGGCCCCCGCGATCGACCAGTGGGCCGCCACGCTCCAGCAGCAGCTGCCCCAGGTGGAGAAGAAGCACGTCGGGCTGTTCACCCTCGACGAGGCGCTGCGGGCCGGTCGGGCTCAGCTGGAGGCGATGCGCTCGGTGATGATGCTCCTGCCCGAGCAGTCGCCCGTCCGCTCGGCGATCAAGTTCGGCACGGCCTTCGTCGTCCCGCGGGCCGTCAAGCCGGAGCCCGCCCAGGAGCAGCCGACCCAGGGCGAGTAGAGCCATTGCGGCTCAGGGCCGGAGCACCCGCACCTCGACCTCGACGCGCATCTTCTTGAAGTGCCGTCTGGCCAGAGCGAGGAAGCGGCCGTCCCGCGACGGTCGGAGGTCGTCGATCGTCCCGCCGGCCAACCAGCGCACGACCTCTCCCCGCTCACCCGCCCAGCCGCGAACCTGACTCACTCGGCCGCCCGTCCCGTCCGGGGCGTCCCCCCATGCCAACACCAAGCCGCTCCCCGGCAAGCGCGTCAGCCCGCGCACGCCGACGCTGTCCCAGGACCACGGCTGGATCCCAGGCAAGCGCGTGCTCTCCCGCGTGGCCTGGGTTTCGGCGTTGGCGCGCGCCCGGAGCAAGGGCTCGGCCTTGGGGTGGCGGGCCAGGTAGCCCTCGTCCTGCGTCGGCGCCCGAGTTGGATCGATCCGACGGGCATACCAAGCGCTGGAGACGCCGACGAAGAAGGTCTGCCCATCGCTCCCCACGAGCAGGCAGAGCGGCTTGGCCGAGGCGCGCAGCCACTCTCGTGAGAGGACGCGGCGCCGCGGCTCGGGGAGGGCGAAGAGCGAGAGCTCACGGTGTTCGAACTTGTAGGTCACGTTGGGGTTGTTGGGAATGTGCTTCCCACCGCAGGCGACGAGTCTGCGACCGCTCAGGAAGCCGAGCGCGACGACCTCCAGCCGGTCGTTGGCGAGGCTCAGTCGGAGCGGGTCCGAGGCGGGCTGAGCGCGAGGGAAGACCAGGATCGAGCCCGCGTCCTGGCCGACTGCTACGTCCTGCTCGCCCACGGCCAGCGCGCTGGGCTTCCCCTCGCTGGGCAGCTCGTAGACCTGCTCGCTGCAGCTGGTCCCCTCGATCCGGATCCGGGACAAGAGGGGCGGATCGCGGCTGAGGGCCCACAGCACAGGGACCTCCTGCTCCCACACCAGCTCCGCGGCGACCCACTTCGCGCTCAGGCGAGAGAGCGGCCGGGGTGGCGCGTCCGTCCCGGGCTGGTGGAGCTCTCCTAGCGGAGTCCGCTCCCGCCCCTTCTCCAGGCGGTTGCGCTGATCGATGGAGGCGTGCGCGACCACGAGGCGCCGCGGCCGCGTCAAGGGCCACACCTGCGCGTAGGTAGCGGTGACTCGATCGACCTCGACGCTCCACTCGGGCAAGGGACTCGCCCGCAGGAGCGCGAGGGTCGCGCCGAGCTCCTCCGCCTCGTCGTGGGGGACGCTCAGCAGCCCCAGCGCAGCGGCGCGCTCCTCGCGAGAGCTAGGCGGGAGCGGGAGCGGATCGTCCAGGCGCAGCTGACGGTCGAGGGTCCGGCGCCAAGCGTCGCGCGCCCGCTCGGCGGCGCGGCGCGCCTCTTTCTCCCTCCGCCGCGCCTGCGCCTCCTCAGCCTGCGCCTTGGCCAGGCGCTGCTCGAGCTCGGCCTGCTCGCGCGCCCGCGCGACGCGGCGCCACAGGAACCCGCCCAGCCCTGCGCCGAGGACGAGCAGCAGCAGCAGCAGGGCGAGCCGAAGTCGCCCACGACCTGGCGCACTCCCAGCCGCGACGAGCGGCGGCCGCCCCGCCAAGAAGCGATCGAGGTCCTCAGCCAGCTGCGGGGGGTCTTGGTAGCGCTGGTCGGGCTCCTTGGCCAGGCAGGCCTCGCAGATCACCACCAGCTCGGCGGGCAGCTCCGCCCGCCGCGGCCAACCCGGCTCGTCGGAGAGCACGGCCTTGACCGTCGCCAACACGCTGCCGCGCCCCGCGAAGGGCGGCTCGCCGTTGAGCAGGGCGTAGAGCACGGCGCCGAGCCCGTAGACGTCGGTCCAGGGGCCGAAGCGCCTCGTCTCGCCCGCCGCCTGCTCGGGGCTCATGGAGTGCGGGCTGCCGAGGAGCGTGCCGGTCTGGGTCAGGCGCTCCGCGCTCTGGTCCTGCGCGATCCCGAAGTCGAGCAGGACCGGCTCCCCCTCGGGCCGCAGGATCACGTTGGCCGGCTTGAGGTCGCGGTGCAGGATCTCCGCCGCGTGCAAGGCGGCCACGCCAGAGCAGAGGGTGGCCACGACCCGCGCCGCCTCGCGCGGCTCGAGCCCGCCTCGCGCCACGACCTGGTCCAAGGGCTCGCCCTCGACCAGCTCCGCGATCAAGACCAGCCCGCCCGGGGCGTGCTCGAGCCCGTGCACCCCGACCACGTTGGGGTGGCGCACGCGGGCCATGACCTGCGCCTCGCGCTGGAAGCGAATCAGCTCCGTCTCGCTCGCCTGCTGGGTCAGGATCCGCTTGAGCGCGACCGGCTTGTCGGGCAGCTCGCGGTGGTGGCCGCGGTAGACGACGCCCATTCCCCCGCGACCGAGCTCGGCTTCGATCACGTAGGGGCCGAGCTCGCTGCCGGGGCCGAGCTTGCTCACCGCGAGCCTCCGCTCAGCCCCGAGCGAGCTCCGCGTTGAAGGCCTCGATCTGCTCGTCCCAGGCCGGGACCAGCTCGCGCAGCTTCCGCCAGAAGGACTGCGGCTTGCGCGCCACGAAGTCCTCGAGGGGCACGCCCTGCTGCTCGACCCAGGTGAAGTAGCCCAGGTTGAAGATCCGCTCGCGCTCGAGCTGGGTCAGCTCCAGCACGTTGTCGGTCACCGCGCCCGCCATGTAGCGCCCGAAGCACTCGGCCGCGCTGACCTCGTCGAAGCGGCCGCCGAAGCGGTGCTTCAGGATCTTGGGGTTCTCGGAGGGGTAGAGCGCGGCGCTGTCGGTGGCGACCGTGATCAGGGCCTGGTCGGGGCCGAGGCGGAAGTGCTTGGCGACCTTGATCGCGGCCAGCACGTTGGCGATCCCCGAGAAGCCGAGCGCGCTGAGGCGCTCGACCAGCTCGGGGGCCACGCCCTTGCGCTCGCGCAGGAAGGAGCGGCCCGCCTCGTCGTTGAACAGGTAGAGCAGGCTGTCGGTCGCCGCGTCGCTGATCCCGACCACGAGGTCGGTGTTCATCACGTTGTGCACGTAGGGCACGTGCTTGTCGCCGATCCCCTGGATGTTGTGCTCGCCGAACCCGTTGCGGAGCAGGGTCGGACACTCGAGCGCCTCGACCGCCACGATCTTGGCGCCGAAGTCGTCCTTGAGCCGGTCGCCCGCCGAGAGGGTCCCCGCCGAGCCCGTCGCCGAGGTGTAGGCGAAGAGCTCGAGCCCGGGGTGACTGGCGCGCACGTGCTCGAACACGTGGCCCAGGGCGCGCCCGGTCAGGCGGTAGTGGGCGAGCACGTTCCCGAACTCGCAGAACTGGTTGAAGATCACGTTGCTCGCGTCCTGGTCCAGGCGCGCGCACTCGTCGTAGATCTCCTTGACGTTGCTCTCGCTGCCGGGGGTCCGGATCACGTCGGCGGGGTCTGAGACCCACTTCTCCAGCCAGGCGAAGCGCTCGGCGCTCATCAGCTCGGGCAGGATCGCGACCCCGCGGCAGCCCATGATCCGCGAGACGGCCACGCCGCCGCGGCAGTAGTTGCCGGTCGAGGGCCAGAGGGCCTTGTG
Source organism: uncultured bacterium (assembly GCA_937911525.1). GTDB lineage: Bacteria > Planctomycetota > J058 > J058 > J058 > NORP233. The sequence goes on along the minus strand of CALDQK010000940.1, from coordinate 4,562 downwards.
GGCGGTGGGGTCGAACTGGCCGGTCACGAGGCGCGGCGCGAGGCAGCCGTAGGCGGCGAGCACCTTGTGGGCCTCGATCATGGGGAAGCGCTCGCCGAGGGCGACCACGATCGGGCTCGGGACGCCGGTCAGGCTCTCGGGCAGCACCAGGTGCCCTGGCACCGCGTCGATCCCGCGCCGGTCGGCGGAGTTGTACCAGTGGACCCGGAACAGGTTGAGCGGGTCGGGCGCGTCGGGGTCGACCTCGGCCAGGCGCTCCAGCACCTCCGCCGGGATCGTGCTCGGATCCTCCAGCTGGGCGAAGGTCGGCAGGCGCACGCCGCGCTCGCGCAGGTGCGCGATCGCGCGCGCGCGCACGTCCGAGTCGACGACGTCCTGAGCCAGGCCGAGCTGCACCATGGGAGCCTCCTTGGGTCCGATCGGGCCGCATTGGACCATTCGCGGACGAGACTAGCGACCCAGCCGCGCCCTCGGCTTGCTCCCGCAGCGGCCCTCGCCGAGGCTCCGCGCATGGGATGTCCGACACCCGCTGGAGCGTGATTCACGCCGCGCCGCGCGGGGACCGCGCCAAGCCTTCTCGAAGGCGCTCGCCAGCTCACGCGCGCGTCAGGAGCGCGACCGCCTCCACGTGGTGCCCGTGGGGAAAGAGGTCCACCGGCCACACCCCCTCGAGCCTGTATCCCGCCTCGCGCACGAGATAGGCGCAGTTCTCGGCCTGCGGCCCAGGCTTGCAGCCGACCGACACGATCCGAGCAGGGGCCAAGCGGGCCAGGCCGCGCAGCAAGCGGGGGTGCATGCCCGGTCGGGGCGGATCCGTGACCACGAGGTCGAACTGGCCCAAGTCCTTGGGCAGCCCGGCGTTGAGGTCGCAGACGGCGAACTCGGCCGCCAGGCCGTTCAGCGCCGCGTTGCGGCGCGCGCTCTCGATCGCGGGCGCGGAGGCCTCGAGGCCCGTCACCCCGCCCGCCCGCTGGGCGAGGGGCAAGCTGAGCGTCCCGGCGCCGCAGTAGAGGTCCAGCACGCGCTCTTGGCCCTGGAGCTCGGCGCAGGTCAGGACCCGCCCGACCAGCTCCTCGGCGGCGCTGGGGTTGACCTGGAAGAACGCGTCCGGCGCGAGCTGGAAGCGCAGCCCGGCCAGGGCGTCCTCCAGCAGCTCGGCGCCAGCGTCGACGTGGATCTCCATCCCGGTCGTGGCGTGCTGGTGGCTGTCGACGACTCCGTTGGCGAGGGAGGTCGGGCGGAGCCCCTCGCTGGCGAGGAACTCGGCGAAGTCCTGCATCAGGGCCGCGTCGCGGACGTTGGTCACGAGCAGCAGCAGGGTCTGATCGGTGGCGCGCGCGTGGCGGATCACCACGAAGCGCAGCAGGCCCTCGCGCGTCTTGGCGCGGAAGGGCGCGTGCCCGCGCGCGAGCGCCCAGCGCCGGGTGGCGCGCAAGAGCTCGTTGGCGCGCTCGCTCTGGAGCGGGCAGGTCTCGATGTCGATCACCTTGTACATGCTCTTGGGGCCGAACATGCCCAGCGCGAAGTCCCGCCGCAGATCCTCCCCGCCATCGCGGATCTCGCTCGCCGTCAGCCAGCGCTGATCCGAGAAGGTGAACTCCATCTTGTTGCGGTAGTCGTAGACCTGCGGGCTGGGCGTGGTCGGCGCCACCTCGACCTCGAGCCCCTGCCCCGCGAAGGCGTCGCGGACCAGCTCCCGCTTCAGCTCCAGCTGGTGACCGTAGGCCACCTCCTGCCAGGTGCAGCCCCCGCAGCCCTCGACGTAGTAGCAGCGCGGCTCGACGAGGTGCGTCCCCTCCTGGCGCACGGTCTCCAAGGCGCGGAGCGCGGGCGAAGGCCGAGGGTTCTGGCGCTTCTTCCGCCGTCGTCTACGCCCCATGGTGCTCTCGGCTCGTCTCTGCGCTGGGCTTCAGAAGGCCGAGAACACGACGCCGATGAAGCTGTTGATCGGCGCCTGCTCGCGCAGGTCCTCGACGCTCTCGCGCAGCTCCTTGAGCAGGCTGCGCGTCTCGCGGTAGACCGCGTCGTCGTTGAGCAGGGCCGCGATCGTGCCCTTGCCCGAGTTGATCTTGCGCAGCGAGGTCGCGATCTCCTTGGTCACGTCGTCGCCCGACTCGACCAGGTCGTTGATCTTGCGCACCGTGACCTCGGTGCTCGCGAGCAGGCGCTCGACGCGCTCCATGCTCTTCTTGGCCTGCTCGTTCAGCTCGTTGAGCTTGCCGAGCGAGCCGCGCACGTCCTTGACCAGGCCCGTCGACTCGTCCACGAGCTGGGCGTCCTTGACGAGCCGGCCCAGCGAGCCCTTGCCCGCGGAGATCTCGTCGCTGACCTCGCGCAGGTTCTCGGCGCTGGCCTTGAGGTCGGCCGCGAACTTCTCGTCGTTGACGGCCATCGCGAGCGCGCCCTCGCCCTCGCGGATCTCCTTGACCACCGCCCGCACGTCGGTCAGCGTCGCCTCGACGTCGTCGGCCAGCTGCTCGTCGTTGAGCAGGCGCCCCACCAGCCCCTTGCCCTCGTCGACCTTCTTGGTCACCGAGCGCACGTCGGCCAGGGTGTCGTCGGCGCTCTGGACCAGCTTGTCGACGCGCTTGAGCAGCTCCTTGACGTCGCCCTCGAGCGAGTCGATCCGCGCCATGAAGCTCGGCAGCTCCGAGGTCGAGAGCTCGACGTCGCGCCCGGTCTGCTCGCCCTCGCCCGGCTCGAGCTGGACCTTGGTCGTGCCGAGGAAGGGCGGCTCGACCACGCTCGCGAGGGTGTCCTCGGTCACGTAGCGGGCGAAGCGCGGCGCGATCTCGGCCGTGACGCGCACCTTGCGGTCCGTCGTCAGCTCGACGTCGCCGATCGAGCCGACCTCGATCCCGCGCATCAGAACCGGCGCCCCCTTCTGCAGCCCGCTGCCCTTGGGCACGGTGAAGTGGATCCGGTGCACGTCGAGCAGGCCCTTGTCGCGCGAGCGCTTGCTCGCCCACACCGCCCCGAGGACCACGGCCAGAGCCAGGAAGCTCCCCACCAGGATCTCGTTCTTGACGACCGTCGACTCCATCTCAGGCCTCCTCGTCCTTGCGCTGCGGATCTTCGAGCTCGACCTTGGTCCGCGGGGGCTTCTCCCCCTTCGGCTCCTCGGCAGGCTCCTCGTCCAGGCTCGGCGCTGGCATCTCGACCGTGCGCTCGCGCTTGGCCTTGGGATCCAGGCGCTTGCGCTTCCGGGTCCCCGGCTTGTCCGCGCCCTCGGGTCGCTTCCGCTTCCCCGTCTTGCTCTTGCCAGCCTTGCTCTTGCCCGCCTTGCTCTCGCCCTTGCGCAGGGCGGGCTGGCGCTTCTTCTTGGCGGCCTCGCTCGGGGCGCCCGTCTCGGCGAGAGGCGGATCCAGGCGCTTGGTCTCGGCCAAGGGCGGCGGCGCCGCGTCCTCGAGCTCCTCGACCTGCGGCGCCTCCATCTCGACCGTGCGCGCGTCCTTCTCGGGCTTGGCCTCCGACCTGGTCGGCGCCTCCCCTCGTCCCTCGAGCTCGTCGATGCTCGGCGCCTCCATCTCGACCGTGCGCTGGTCCGCCTTGCCGGGCCGATCGTGCAGCGCGCTCGAGCCGCCGCCCACGTAGGTCGCGCCGAGGTCCACCGTCGGGCGCAGCCCACGCGCCCGGCGGCGCTCGGGCGGCTGCACGGGGAGCGCCTCCCCCTCGTCAGTCGACGGGGCGTCGCCCAGCGCGGTCTGACCGAGGTCGGCGGGCTCCTCGCCGCTGGGGGGCTCGTAGAACACCGTCGCGGCCAGCTCCCCGGCGGGAGGGGGCGGCTGGTCGATCGTCGTCGCGTCGCGCAGGGAGGGCTTCTTGCGCTTGCGCGGCGGGTTGGGCTTGACGGTCTCGAGCCCGGGCGGAGTCCCCGGCGCGCGCAGCCGCGGCCGCGCTCGCGGCTTCTTGGGGAGCGCCTGGCGCTCGTCGCTGCTCCCCATGTAGATCGTGACGTCCAGGCCCTCGGCCGCCGACTGCTCGAGCTCGTCTCCCGAGCCCGAGAGCTCGAGCGGGGCCGGCGGCGCGGGCAGGATCCCGTCGATGGCGATCGTGGCGTCGAGGGGGGCGTCGAGCGCGCTCTCGCTCTCGAGCCGGGAGCCGCTCTCGACGCTCAAAGCCTCGAAGCGCTCGCTCGAGTGGTCCGCCACGACCTGGCGCAGGCGATCGCGGTCCGCGCGCTGGGTGCGCGTCTTCTGGCCGCGAGTGGCCCCGGCCTCGAAGGCCTGCTTGATCCGCGGGTCCTTGTAGAGCTTGCGCCGGTAGTCGTAGGCGATCAGTTCGCCCTCCTCGAGCACCGCGACCCGCTCGGCCACCTGAAAGATCGCGGGGTCCAGCTCGGAGACCAGCAGCCAGCTCACCCCCTGGTGCTGGTTGAGCTCCATCACGAGCTCGAACAGGCGCCGCCACTCGGGGATCTCGAGGCCCTCGAAGAAGCGGTCCACGATCACGAGCGAGGGGTCCCGCGCCAGGGCCCGCGCGAAGGCGGCCAGCTTCTGGCCGCGGTCGCTGGTCTGCCAGGGGTAGGCGTGGGGGTCCTCGTTGAAGCCGCACTGGCTGAG
>CALDQK010000939.1 GCA_937911525.1 uncultured bacterium | reverse complement strand
GCCCTCGAGCAGGTCCATGACGAGGTAGGGGCGCCCGCCGTGCTGGCCGAGGTCGATCACGCTCACCACGCCCGGGTGGCGGAGCTGGGCCGCCGAGACGGCCTCGCGCTCGAAGCGGGCCCGCTCGGCGGCGCTCAGCTCGTCGCTCAAGATCAGCTTGAGGGCCAGCTCGCGCTCGCCGCGGCGGACGCGATAGACGACGCCCATCCCGCCGCGGGCGATCTCGCCCAGGAGCTGGTATTCGCCGATGTGGGTGGGGAGAGCCACGCCGGAGTATCGCCTATGCTTCGGTCATGACGATCGCGCGCGCGCTGGTGGCGGTGTTCCTGGTGGGTTTGGCGAGAGGCGCCGCTTCGGCGCAGGCCGAGCGCGCGCCGAGCGAGGCCGAGCTGGCGGCGGTGGCGGCGCTGGAGTCCGCGAGCCGCGGCATGCAGCGTCCGGCGACCCGCGCGCTCGGCCAGGCGCGTGCGGCGTGGCTGCGCGTGCGCCTGGGGGCGCGGCCCGAGCCGACGCGGGCCCTCTGTCGCGACGCGTTGATCCTGGCGGAGCGCCGCTCGCCCAGCGTGCGAACCCAGGTCGAGGCGCGAGTCGCGGCGACGCGCGCGCGCCTGGGCGACAAGGGCGCCCAGGCGGCGCTGCTCGCCGCCCTGGCGCACCTGGACCCGGTCACGGAGCCCGCTCCGGCCGAGGAAGCGCTGGCGGCCTGGCTGGAGGCAGCGGCGGACGCGGGGGCCACGGATCGGGCCTGGCAGGCCTTTTCGCTGCAGGCCAAGAAGCGCCCGCACGAGCTGCAATGCCGCCTGCTCGCGGCCGGGGTCGAAGACCTGATCCGACTCGGCTGGGAGGCGCCGGCTCGCGCCTGGTCGAGCGCGCTGCTCGGCGACTCGCGCGCCTATCGCGCGCAGCTGTCGCCCGAGCGGCTCGCCGCCCTGCGGGAGCTCTTCGTCGCCACAGACCGCCTCTTCGCGCGCTGGCTCCCCGATCCCCACCGCGAACGGATCTGGGCGGCCTTCCGGCTGCGGCCTGCGCAGGGAGAGACGTGGCTGCCTGCGCTGAGGGCCGCCTTGCGTGGCGTCCCGCGCGCCTGGGAGCGGAGCCTGGCCGAGGCGCGGCGGCTGCAGACGAGGTCGCCCTACCTGGCGCTCGTCGCGCGAGCCGCGGGCGTGCTCAACGCGGCCGAGGCGAAGGACCTGCGGGGCACGGCCTGGCTGCGCGACACCCTCGCCGCGGTGCGCAAACACGCGGAAGGCGAGGCTCCCCTCGAGCGCCGCTTGGAGCGAGCGCTCTTGCTCTGGAAGCTCTACCCGAGCGCCATCCGCCTCCTCGCGCGCAAGGAGGCGGTCGAGCTGCTCCGCGGAGAGTTCACTTGGGCCTTCGAGGCGGACCGCGACCCCAACTGCCTGGCCTTGATCTCGCTTGGGCTGACCGAAGCGCTGGGCTCCTTTCCTGCTCAGGACGCCGACGCGTCCTTGCTGCTCGAGGGGCTCTATGAGTGGGCGAACCTGCGCCTGGGCCAAGCCGAGCGCAGGAAGTCCTCGCCCTTGGCCTTCTGCGCGGTGTTCGGCGACGTGGCGCGAGCCGAGCGGGCGCTCTTCGGGACCTGGCCCATGTTCGGGAGGCCACGTCCACCGGCGGTTCGGGGTCGCTCGGGCTCCTCCCTGACCCAGATGATCCGCGAGCAACTCGGCGCAACCCCGATCGAGCGCTGGCCAGAGCCGCAGCGCCTTCTCCCTTGCCGCGCGCTCGTCGAGTGCGTCTCTGACCTGGGCGACGCGGAGGCGCTGCTGAGCAAGCTGGAGCCTCTCCACGCCGACGATCGCGCGGAGGTCCAAGTCCTCCTGCTCGAGCACGCCGGTCGGCTCGAGCCGAAGGTCGTGCGGGCTGGTGTCGTCGTGCGGACCCTCGCCCAGAGTGGTCTTCGCCTGACGCCAGCGCGTTGGCTGGCCTTCCAGCGGGCCGCTGAGAGGGCGCTGCTCGCCGAGTGAACGAGCCGTGTCCGCCTGACTCGCCCGGACCTCCGCCGCTAGGCGCGCCCAGCCCCTGGCGCGTGGCGGCCCTGGCGGCGGCGGTGCTCCTGCTGGAGCTGACCTTCATTCGCCTCGTCCCGGCCGAGGTCCGCGCGATCTCCTACTTCACCAACCTGCTCCTGATGGCCGCCTTCTTCGGGCTCGGGCTGGGGTGCATTCTTCAGGACGCCCGCCGGCTGGGCTGGCTGGTGCCCGCCGGCTGCGCGGGCGTGCTGGCCTTCGTGCTCGCGACGCGCGGGCTGGTGGTCCACGCCGAGGGCGCGGTGCACCTCTGGCTGCAGTACGGCGACCTGATCGGCCAGGCGCGCCGGCTGCCCCTGGTGCCGGTGGCAGCGACGGCCTTCCTGCTCAGCGCGCTGCCCTTCGTCGGCCTGGGCCAGGCCCTCGCCAACGAAATGAACCACCACCCGCGCCTGCGCGGCTACGGCTTCGACCTCGGCGGCTCGCTCCTGGGCACGCTCGTGTTCACGCTGGCCTCCTTCCTGCAACTCCCCCCCTGGGTCTGGCCGCCGCTCCTGCTGGGCGGCTGGGCGGCGCTCTTCGTGCGCGGCTGGGGGAAGCGCGCGCTCTGCCTCGCGGTCGGGCTGGCCTTCCTGGTCCTGGCCCGCGCGCCCCACCCCTCGGCCTGGAGCCCCTACTACCTGGTCCAGCACCAGCGCGACGCCCACGGGCTGCGGGTGTTCGTCAACTCGAGCTTCCACCAATACGCCCTCGACTTCTCGGCCAGCGACCCCGAGAGCGAGCGGATCCAGGACATGCTCCTGGCCAAGTGGGGCCGGCTCTACGACCTCTACCAGGAGCACCACGGCGGCCAGCCCCCGCGCAAGGTCCTGATCCTGGGCGCGGGCACCGGCAACGACGTCAACGTCGCGCTCAGCCGCGGGGCCGAGGAGGTGGTCGCGGTCGAGATCGACCCCGTGATCCTCGGCCTCGGCCAGCGCGAGAACCCGAGCCGGCCCTACGCCTCGCCCAAGGTCCGCGCGGTGGTCGACGACGCGCGCCACTTCCTGCGCGCCAGCGAAGAGCGCTTCGACCTGATCGTGTTCGCCACGATCGACTCGCAGGTCCTGCTCAGCGGCGCGGCCAACCTGCGCCTCGAGAACTACGTGCACACGGTCGAGTCCCTGCGCGCCGCGCGCGAGCGCCTGACGCCTGAAGGAATGGTCGGGGTCTACTACTCGGTGCTGCGCCCCTGGCTGCGGGGGCGGGTCTACTCGACGGTCGAGGCGGTGTTCGGCGCGCACATGCGGATCGAGACCTTCGACACGCCCTTCCTGTTCAACACGCTGATCGTGGGGGCGCCGGCGCACCCGGCCCTGAAGGACAACCGCTTCGACCTGGCCCGCTACGCCGGCCAGCGCCCGAGCAGCGACGACTGGCCCTTCCTCTACCTGGAGCGGCCCACGATCGCTCCGCTCTACCTGCAGCTGGCCGCGATCGTGGGGCTCCTGATCGGCGGGGCCTTCGTGGTCCTGCGCCGGCGTCACGGCAGCGGCGCCGGCTCGTACGCGAGCTTCTTCTTCCTGGGGCTGGGCTTCACCCTGCTCGAGTCGAGCGCGATCGTGCGCCTCTCGCTCCTCTTCGGCAGCACCTGGACGGTCAACGCGGTCGTGTTCGCCTCGGTGCTCCTGACCGTGTTCCTGGCCAACCTGGCCGTGCTGCGCGAGCGCGCGCCCTCGCTGCGCGTGGCCTGGGCGGGGCTGCTCCTGAGCGTGCTCGCGGGCTACCTCGTCCCGGTCGGCGCGCTGGTCGAGCTGGCCACGCCCCTGCGGGTCCTGCTGGCGGGCCTCGCGATCACGGCGCCGGTGTTTTGCGCGGCGATCTGCTTCAGCCGCCTCTTCGCCCGCCAGGAGACGACGGGCTACGCGCTGGGGATCAACCTGATCGGCGCCATGTGCGGCGGGCTGCTCGAGTACGCTTCGATGCTGATCGGCATGCGCGCGGTGTGGCTGGTGGTGCTGGGCGTCTACGCCCTGGCCTGCGTGACCAGCCCGTGGGCGCGCGCGCGCGTGGAGGAGGCCTCGTGAGCGGGAAGCGGCTGGCGCTCTCGCTCCTGGCCCTGGCCCTGTGGCCGGCCTGCGCGGCGCGCGGCGCGGAGCCAGCGCTCGAGCCGGCGATCGCGGCCTTGGAGTCGGCCTCCGCCTCCTTCGCGGACCGGGCCGCGCGCGCCGAGGGCCTCAGCCGGCTGGGCTGGATCCGCGCGCGCCTGGGTCAGGAGCGGCGGGCCCTGGAGTTGGCCGAGCGCTCGCTCGCCCTGAGCAAGGGCCAAGGCGCCCGCGTGCGAGCGCAGATCGGCGCTCGCGTCGCGGCGACCCGAGCGCTGCTCGACGCGCCCGAGAGCGAGGAGCTCTTCCTCGAAGCGCTCCAGGCCAGCGCCTCGGTCATGCCGCAGCGGAAGAGCTCGGTGCTCTCGGACTGGCTGAGCCGAGTCTGCGAGGCGGACGCCGGGAGCCCAGCTCTCGAGCGCGCCTTCGCCGCGCGGGTCACGCGGCTGGACCGACCCGCGCGCGCGCGCCTGCTCAACTACGCCGCCTACGACCTGCGGCGCCTGGGCTGGGAGGAGCTGGCGCGCTGCTCGGTTCACGAGCTCTTCTCGGAGGGGCTCGCGGGGCTTCGCCCGGGCGGGAAGCGCTCTGCGCTCGAGTTCGCCCTCAGCGCCGCGGCGCGGGTTCACG
>CALDQK010000938.1 GCA_937911525.1 uncultured bacterium | reverse complement strand
GCGGTTGACGCAAATCGCCAGTTCGGCGAGCCGCAGGCCGCCGGACAGCGAAGCAAGGGGCGCGCGCGTGATCCGCCAGGATCACGCTGGCGCGGTTGACGCAAATCGCCAGTTCGGCGAGCCGCAGGCCGCCGGACAGCGAAGCAGCGGTCGCGCGCGCGAGTTGGGAATCTGCTTTTCACGGGGGCGGAGAAAAGCACAAGCCCAAGTTCTGTGGGCGAAACGCGCCGAATCCCTGTTGCCCGACCCTCCGACCCGTGACGGTTGCCCGTCGAGGACATGCGACTTAGGGGCGGGCTTGTTGCCGCGACCCCCTTGAGCGTCACACGGGGGTTTCGTGGTGGGTTGGGTACCCGAATCTCGCCGAACGACGGATCTGCGAGCGGTCGCTCACTTCTCTCAGGAGCGTCCAGAGTCCGAATTCGAGACTTGGGCGCTTGGATCACTGGTTGAGGTCCGGGATCTCGTCGTGCACCCGTTCACGATGGCACTCGCGGCACAGGTCTTCAACGAACTCCCCGTCGCAGTCCTCGCAGCGGAACGAGTAGAAGGTGTCGGAGCAGACGCAGCGTCGAGGTGGAACCGTGACGAGATCCGGAGCGTCCATGTCCTCGAGATCGCTCTCCAGCGTGAACTGAGGCTCGTAGAAGGTCCCGTTGTGGGGGATCGGGTCGCGTCCCCCGCGCTCGACTTCGAACGTCTCCGTTAGCAGGTTCCGTAGCGCGTTGACGATCTTGTAGCGCGTCCCTGCCTTGGGGAAATGGGTCAGAGGGTCGCCGCCCCTCCCCTGCTTCTGGGCGTCAAGCAGCAGCTCAAGCGCCCTGCGCACACTCGCATTCGGCTCGAGGATCTGACCTGGTGCTCCCAGCCTGGACGAAGCAATGATCTCGACGCCCAGCGTGATCACGCAGTCCTTCCAGATCCTCGCCGCCAGCTTCTTGCGGGCCACCTTCTCCTTGCGCTTTCGCTTGCGCTTTGCTGGCGTCTTGCCGTCGAGTTCGGCGGGCTGCTCTGGCTCGCTCGGGATCTCGAACTCGATCTCTCCCAGCCCCGCGACGGCCTCGTCAATGAAGGCAAAGAGCTGCTCGACGGTGGCTGGCTTGACCAGGTAGTCCGAGCACCCGAGCTTCCAGGCTCGTGTGGATTCCTCGGCGCTCAGTCCTTCGGCGGTGACCAAGCAGATTGCGAGGGAGTCCTTGTCCCGGTGGACCCGCAGCTTGCGAAGCAGGTCGAATCCATACTCCACCTTGGCCTCGGTTCCGGCGCGATACGGCAACTGGAGGTCCTGGATCACGTACGTCACGTCGTGGCTGAGGAAGAGCTGCATGGCCTCCGCCACGGACCCCGCTCGCAACACGGTGTGGCCGCGGTCCGCCGGTATCTCCACGAGTATGTCGAGCATGTCCTCGCGGTCGTCGACCACGAGCGCCACGATCTCGCCCGTCACGGGCCCACCTGTGAGAGCGGAAGTCGAACCGTGATCGTGGCCCCCTCGGGGCTGCTCTCGATCGTCAGCTGCCCGCCACAGCGGTCGATTGTCTGACCCACGTTGGCCAGCCCCATGCCGAAGTTCGGCTCCCGGCCTCCCTTCTTGGTGGACGTCCCGGGGAGCAGCCACTGGTCGAACTCGGCAGAGGGAAACCCGTTGCCGCGATCGGCAATGCGAAGGACCAGGTCCATGTCCTCGCTCATTGCCTCGATTCGCACCTTGCGCCGCCGCTCCAGCGTCTGCTTCGCCGCTTCGTCGATTGCGTTGCGGAGAAGGTTCTCCACCAGGCTGACGAAGGAGGCTCTGGGGACCTCCGCGAACAGCTCAGCTGCCACCTCCGCCTCGACTTCGACCCCCTTCGCCTTCTCGCTGAGACGGACCGCCTCGGTCGCGAGCTGGACCAACTCGTTGATTGGCTCCTGGGAGAACTCGAGCGGTGACAGGTTCCCGTAGCTCTTCAGGCTGCGGCTCAGCTCGCCCACGACCCCGGCCACGCGGGAGATCCCGTCCAGGTGTCGGTCCAGAGGGCGCCCTGCCCCCACAGCTCGCCGCACCCGGCCCACCAACCCCTCGATCGTGCCCGCGTGGTGGGCGAAGTCGTGCGCGATCTCCCGTGTCGACTCCTGGACCATGGCGCGGGCCGCTCGCTCCGCAAGGCGCGCCAGCTCTGGGTCCTTCTTGCGCAAGCTCTCCAGCGCCTTGGTGGCGCTGCTCTTCGGCCGCTTCACGCTGGGCCGCCAGCGTCGGGCGGCTGCTTCGGCCTTGCGCTGCACGCCTTCGTGGGCGTCTCCCGCGAGCATGCTGATCAGTCGCTCGACGTTGGGCGGGCGCAGGAACTGGAGGCACTCGGCGACGGCCATGCGGACCGCCGAGTGTTTGTCGCGGGCGCGCGCCTCCAGCAACGCCACGAGCTGATCCACGCGCGGGGGCTGTACGAGCGCTTCGGCGTAGTCGGGGAGCGCATAGAGCGTTGCCTCGCGCTTCACCCAGTCGCTCGAGTCGAGGTCGGCGAGGAGCTGATCCAACTCGCTCATTGCTCGTAGCGCTTCCGGCGGGTCTCGAAGGCTTCCTGGCCGCCTTCCAAGAGGCTCAGGATCTTCTCCTTGGTCTCGCTGACGGAGCCAATCTGGTCCACCCAGGCATGGTTGGCGCTGGAGGCCAGCACGATCACGCGCGTGTCGCCCATGTCGCCGCATACTGGCACGTTCGCGTTGTGCGTCGCAAAGATCAGCTGGCGGCGACCGCGGACTCGCCGGACCTGCGAGATCACGCTCTCGACCAGCGTGGCTTGGTCGAGGTGGGACTCGATTTCGTCCGTCACGAGTGGACGCATGCTGTCGAGCAGGAGGAGGGGGAGGACCGCAGAGCTCTTCTGCCCCGTGCTCAGGTTCTGAGACCCTCGCCAGACTCCCTCCTCGATCCGGTACTCGATCGCGGCGAGGTCCCCCAGGTCCATGACCTCGAGGTCGAACAGCTCCTTGGTGTTGGCCAAGACGTCAATGACCCGCGCCGCCTGGTGGGCCCCAAGACCCAGTTCCTCCAGCTCTCCCTTCGCTCCGCGTCGAATCCTGCTCACAAGCCGGCGGGGGCTGTCCTTGGTCAGGCAGTCAATCAGGGGCTTGTGACGCTGCAGGCGAGGTCTGGCCTTGGAGAACGCCCGCGACAGCAACTCCTCGTAGTCGCTGCGGTCCGCCCCCTGGCGAAAGACCAGGCGGACCGGGGCGTCGGCGAGGTCCTTGTTCAGGCGGCGCACAACGGCAGCCCGGAGATTCGCGCGCTCTTCGCGTAGCTCGGCAAGTTCTCGAGTGATCTCCTCCCAGACCTCCTCCTTCTCGCGCTTGCTCGCGAGCTGGGTGGCGCGCTTGCGAAGTCGTCCGTCGACCTCCTGCTGGAGGCTGGTGAGCTGGTTCCGCCGGTGTTGGCGCGCACGAGCGGCTTCGTGCTGGTTGAGGAGCTCGGCATACTTCGCCTCGAGCTGCGCGTGCACCTCCGCGACCTCTCCCCGAGAGGACTCCGCCTTCTCCAAGCTGGTGCGCAATCGATCCTCGAGCTTCTGGAACCCCTTCTGGAAGGCGCTGCGAAGGCCCTCAAGATCCTTGGCCAGCTTCTTCATCACCGCGGTGTTCGGGCCGTCGAGCGCGTCGCCAGGGAGGTGCTCCACGAGCCCTGAGGCGAATCCGTTGGCAACGCTGCGGATCGTGTCCACCTCCCCGGTCAGGTGCTCGATCCACGCAGAGAGGGCGGTCTCCTCGCGTTCGCGCTTCCCCCGCTCCACCAGCGCCGTCTTCAGCTCGACGCTTTCCCCGCCTGCCTGCTCGAGCAGGCGAAGCTCCTCCGCCAACTCCAGCCGCTTGTCCTGGAGTTCCTCGACAGGAACGTCGTCGAGCTCTCGCAGCACCGGGAGGAGCTCGTGTTGCGCGCGCTCCGCGCGGCGCAGCAGGGCTTGGATACGGTCCTCGACCTCCTTCAGCCCCTCGTCTGCGAATCGATCGATCAGCTGGAGCTGGTACTCCGGATTGTTGGCGGTCGCCTCGATCTCGTTCTGCCCGAAGACCTCAGCGCCAAAGAGAACCCCCCGCTCGATCGAGATCGGGACCAACTCCCCACCCGGCGCGAAGACCTGGGGCCGCCCGCCGTGGGAGCGCTCGACCGTGTAGACCGAGCCGCTCTGAGTCTCGATCGTGAGGATCACCCGCCCGTGCCCAAGGTTGCCGCGGATCAACCGGTCCGCTTCCGCCTTGTTGGTCGGCTCGACCCCCAGCCCGAACCGGATCAGCTCGAGCAGGGTCGTCTTGCCGCTGCCGCGGCTGCCGATCACGACGTTCAGGTGATCCGAGAACTCGACGTCGAGCCCGTCTAGGAATCCGTCGGACACCTTCAGCGATCGGATCCGGTGGTAGCCAGTGGTCACGTTGCCCCCTCGCGCTCCGTCGGTCGTCTTGCCGACCTTCCCCAGCCTTCCCTCGTTGCCCCCTGTCTGCAAGTCATTGCGGGGCAACAGATTCCGACGACCCTTCCCTGACCTTCCCAAGCCTTCCCCCACCTTCCCTCGGAAGGCTCGGGAAGGTCAGGGAAGGCGGCCTTCGTAAGTGCCCTGAAATTGGGCCTTCCCAGGGAAGGTGCCGTGGAAGGCCCGGAAGGCCCTGTTGGAGAAGGAGTTGTGAAGCAGGGAAGGCAGGGAAGGGGCCTGGGTGAAGGAGGTGGTCATGAACCCCACTCACCCAAACCAATCAACTCCCACCCACCCCAACCATGCTTCTTCCGTCCCTACTCCTCCGGCGCCCACCGTCGAGGACTTGGCGGCTGCGCTGGAGGCTGCGAAGGGCTCTTTTGCGAACTTCGAAGCCCTGGTCGAGCGTTGCCTTCGCAGCGACGTCGACCTCGAAGACGTCGCCGCCTGCCTGACCTCGCCAGTGGAGCGCACCTTCTGGAGCGTCGCCGTTGAGTGCGGGTGGCGCCCGGACGGGGTGGAGGAGGTCGACCGCTGGGAAGAGGCGCTGGCACGGGGGTGGTCTCCCGAAAGGCGCCTCCGCCGCGAGGGAGGTGCCCAGTGAGCACCCTCTTCGCTGTCCCCGCCGAACAGCGGGAGCGAGTGCGGCTCGCCATTGTCGAGCTGAGCCAAGCCGACGAGAAGGTCCAGGTCCGGACGGTCCAACGACGGGCCAAGGTCGCCACGCGCTTCGTCACGGTCTTGCTGCGTGCCCTGCGGGCCGGATACCTCTCGCTCGATCTGCCCTGGGACGGAAGCACGGCGCCGCTCGACCTCGAAGGAGCGATCCGGTCCGCGAGCAACCATCGAGATCGCACCCGGATCCACCAAGAGGTGGCCGCTCGCGTTGCCGCAGGTTCGCTCTCTCCCACCGTCGCCAAGACCATTCAGGACAGCCTCAGCGCGGCTCGGCTCAGCGCCAAGGCGGCCCAGGATCTGGGAGGGAGCGCGTCCGTCAACGAGCCGATCCTGCTCTTGGATCGCTCGACCTACCTGCTGGCGAAGGTGATCAACCGCGTCGTCTCGCCGGAGATCCTCGAGGAGATCGTCGCGTTCGTCACCGAGGCCGGCGAGCGAGACCTGCGCGAGTTCCCCAACGAGACGATCCAAGACGCGGCTCGGCTGAGTGAGGGGGCGTCCTCGTGAGCAGCGCGCGGCGATTGCGGCGCGACGACGCCGTGCTGCAGGAGTGGGGAAGGGGGGTCACTCGGCGGGTTCCGCTGAGCGAAGTCCCCAAGTGCGTGATCAACAAGGTCGTTGAACGCGACGGCGACGGGTGCGCGGCTTGCTCGCTCATGGGCCTCACGCCGCCCGCGGACGAGCCGCTCGAACTCGACCACAAGCAGCCCTTGGCGCGGGGGGGCGACAACCACTGGACCAACCTCCAGTTCCTCTGCCGCTCCCACAACCGCGGCCGGAGCGCTCGGCCACTCGATCTCGTGAGCCTGCCGGCGTGGCTACGACGGCTCGCTCGGGCGGGGGCCTTGGTCGATCACATTCGCTGGTGCTGGCACGTGGGCTTGGACTGGGAGCCCACCGACCCCGACGTCGAGGCGCAGCTCGACGCATTGGTGGGGGAGGAGCTGTGAGCGCGCTCCTCGATCGACTCGAAGAGCTGGGGCACATGCAAGGAGCGGTGCGTGCCCGCTCCGGCGAGCTTCAGGCTTGGACCCTTGGGTTCCTGCCGTGGTGGGGGCAGCGGCTTGTCCGCCGCTCCGACGCGAACTGCCGGGTGCTCGTCGCCGCCCGCCAGGTGGGCAAGAGCTACCTCGCGGTCTTCTTGACCCTGGAGGTGGCGCTGGGACAGCCGGGGTCCTACTCGGTCCTGCTCACGCCGACCTACCTGCACGCCCGCCCTGCGATCGACGTCATGCGACGGGTCTGCTCGCTGATCCCCGGCTGCGAGTGGCGAGAGCAGCTCAAACGGGTCGTGTTCCCCAACGGCTCGATCTGGCAGGTGTTCTCGGCCGACCGCCCCAACGCGGTTCGCGGCCCCAAGCTCGACGGGATCCTGTGGGTCGACGAGGCGGCCTTCCTGCGCCACGCCTCGTGGACGGCGGCCTTGGGCGCGCTGAGCGCGGCCAAGAACCCGCGCAAGCTGCTCACGACCTCCCCCATGGGGAAGAACTGGGTCTTCGACGAGTTCGTCAGTCAGGACCCGCACAACGAGCCGTTTCGGTTCCGCTCGGGAGACAGCCCCTTCGTGAACCACGAGGAGGTGGCGCGCAACCGGGCGAAAATGACGCCTGAGCGAGCCGCCCAGGAGTTCGACGCCGAGTTCGTCGACGCCCTGATCCTGGCCTTCCCCAACCTCCGCGGGCTCTTCGTCCGCGAGTTCCCCAAGCGCGAGCGCCAAGCTCGACGGGGGCTGGGGATCGACCTCGGCAAAGACCAAGACTGGACGGTCGTGGTCCTGATCAACGAGTTCGGCGAGGCCGAGGTCGTGGGTCGCTGGCGGCATGTCTCCTGGCCGGAGACCGAGGAACGGATCCTCTCCCTGATCGAGCTCCACGCGGTCTCGATCACCTGCGTCGACAAGGCCTACGTCGGCGGCTACCTGGTCGATCGCCTGCGGGCCCTGGGCAAGCAGGTCCTCGACGTCGCGACCAACGCCCGCCAGCTCAAGGCGCGCTTGGTGGAGACGCTGCGAGCGGACGTGCAGCACAGCCGGATTCGCGTTCGCGACAACGAGCACGCCGACCAGCTGCGCTACGAGCTGCGCCGCTTCCAGGGGACGCGCAGAGCAGTCCACGGACGGATCGAGATCCGCTACGAGTGCCCCGAGGTCCGCGGCGAGCACGACGACTGCGTGATCGCGCTCTGCCTCGCCAACTGGGTCCGCCACCACGGCCTGGTTGGCCCGCAGCCCGTCCGAGCCGATATCCGCCGCTACGTCGAGTCGGCGAGGCGGATCTTCGGCACCGGCGAAGACAGCTGGCCCAAGACCCCGGCGGCCTGGTAGCCGGTCATGGACAGCACGGTCGACACACGCCCCTTCGCTCGGGGGCCAGGCTCGAGAGACGCCCTCACGCTTCGCGCGTCGAGCGCCTTCGAAGCCTTCGTGGCGGAGCAGGTCCGCCACCCCAACCCCGCTCGCGTGCCCCTGGCGGCCCTGCGAGCCATGGACAGCCACCCGATCGTCTACCTGGCCGAACGCACCGTCACGGGCGTCGTTCGGCGGCCCGACCTCTACTACGTCAGCCACCCCGACCCCGCGATCGTCAAGGAGACCGAGGAGTGGCTGTGGCCGCTGCTCCCCAGCGTGCTGGGCTCGGTCGCTCGGGCCTACGCCTTCGGCTGCGTGCCGGTCGTCTTCAACTGGACCAGCGAGGACCTGGCCCACGAGGACCAGCGCTGGCCCAACCACGTCCACTACGTCTCAACCCACGAGCTGTGGCCGGACGACGTGGAGGTCGAGCGGGAGGACGACCACCTCGTCGCGCTTCTCCACGGAGAGCGGCGCTACCTGGCGGATCGCGCTCAGGTCTTCGTCTGGGACGCCTCCTTCGGCAGCTGGCGCGGCCAGCCGGCCCGTCGGCGGGCGTGGG
>CALDQK010000937.1 GCA_937911525.1 uncultured bacterium | reverse complement strand
CGTCCTCGAGCCAGTTCGCGAAGGTCTGGCCGCGCTCCTGGTGCTCGGCCAACCAGTCCCCGGGCTTGGGCGAGGGGAGCGGGTCCTGGAGCGGGCGCAGGCGCGTCGCGAGGCGGTGCAGGCGCGTGACCTCGCTTGGGGCGTCGGCAGGCGGCAGCGTCGGCTCCCGCTTGGGCGGCGCGCTGCTGTGGCACGCGTAGAGCAGGGCCAACGCGGTCAGAGCAGCGAGGACGGGGAGCGAGCGACGCACCTCCGCAGGTTAGCGGGCCGCGGCAGCCGCGCGAGTCACAGGTCGCGGCGACTCACTTCTTGTTGCGGCGCAGGCGGTCGAGCAGGCGGCGAATCAGCCCCTTGCGCCGGGGCTGGGCCTGGGTGCTGGGAGGCTGGGTGCTGGGGGTCTGGGTGCTGGGGCACTCGCTGCTGGACTCAGCGCTCTTGGCCTGCTCCAGGGCCCGACGCTGGGCCTCTGCCTGGGCTCGGCGCGCCGCCTCGGCCTGGGCCCGGCGCTCGGCCTCGGCCTTGGCCTGCGCTGCGGCCTCGGCTCGCTCGCGGGCTTGCTCCTCGCTCTGGCGCACGACGCGCTGAATCGCGCGCCCGAGGATCTCGTAGCCCGCGTTGCGGAAGTGGAGCCCGTCGCCGGTCCAGTCGGACTTGAGCAGCCCGCGATCGTCGGTGAGGTGGGGGTGGAGGTCGATCAGCCAGGCCCCCTCCTCCTTGGCCATGGTCTTCAGGCGCTCGTTGAAGTCGACGATCTTGTCCTTCATGTGCGCGTAGCTGCCGCGGACCGGCGAGCAGGTGATCACGCACACCACCGTGTCGGGCAGGGCGCGGCGCAGGGAGCGCACGACCTCGCGGTAGCGCGCCGCGACGCGGGCGGGGCCGTAGCCCATGCTGTTGCGCCCGTTGAGGATGAACACGTGGCTGGGGCGGGCGCCGACGACCGACTCGTCCATGCGGTTGTAGAGGCCGGTCGTGCGCTTGATCCCGATCCCGTCCCCCGAGATCCCGCGGTTGAGGATCCGCGGCTGGAGGGGGCCGAGGTATTTCTCGATGCGCTTGCTGTAGCGCCAGCCCTCCATGGAGGAGGAGCCGAAGAGCACGATGTGCTGAGTGTCTGCGTCGAGCCGCGCGTTCTGGCGGCGGAACTCGGACACCTTGCTGTTCCAGCGCTGCTGGAAGTCCTGGGCCAGCGCCGGCAGGGGGAGCAGGAGCAGGGTCGCGGCGAGCAGGAGCTTTGTCTTCATGGCGGACTGGGTCTTCATGGCGGACTGGGTCTTCATGGCGGACATGACGCGAGCGGTGGGCCAAGCCGGCTGCGTTGTATGCAAAGCACTTACGCACACCTGGCCTTTCAGCTCTCGCTCGTGGCGAAATCCGGCGAGACGAATGGCGGCTGCGGCTCAGAAGTTGGGAAGCACGAAGCCCTCGGGGCTCAGGGGCAGCTCGTGGACCGCGAGCACTTCGCCGAGCCCCAGCGGGCGGTAGAGGTGGGGGAACTCCTGGCCCGCGGTCGGGCCCGCTCCGGGGTCTTCCCAGCGGAGGTCCGCGCCACAGGCGGCGGGATCGACCTGGAGCAGGAGCAGGTCGTCTCGGCCCGCGTAGTAGCGCCCAGCGCTCCCGAGGACCTGGCCCGGCGTCGAGAAGTGAATGAAGCCCTCGCGCTCGAGGGAGGCCGGCGCGTAGCGGCCCGCGCCTTGGGCCGCTTCCCACTCGGCGCGGGACACGATGTGCAGGATCAAGGGTGCCTCCTCTCGCTCGCGAGGAGCAGGGCGGGGAACAAGACCAGGTCGGCGAGGAGCGCCGCGGTGAAGGTCGCGGCCGCCAGCAAGCCGAAGGTTCGCACGTTGCTCAGCGCGCTGGCCTGGTAGGTCAGGAAGCAGAGCCCCAGGAGCAGCGTCGTGAACAGGATCGCGCGCCCCGCGCCGCGGTAGGCCGCGGCCAGGGACTCGCCCAGGCTCAGCCCCCGCTCGGCGCCGGCGCGCAGCTCGCAGACGACGTGGATCGTGTCGTCGACCACGACGCCCAGAGCCACGGTCGCGAGCAAGGCGTTGCTGACCTCGAGCGAGATCCCCAGCCAGCCCATGAGCCCGAGCACCAGCGCGAGGGGCGCCAGGTTGCAGAGCGCCGCCGCCAGGGCCAGCGCTGGGGCGCGCGCGATCAGGGCGATCAGGAGCGAGACCAGCGCGAAGGCCCAGGCGAAGCTCTCGCGCTGGGTCTGGAGCACGTGGTCCTTCATCCGCGAGAGGAGGTAGGCGCTCCCGCTCAGGCGCGCCCCGACGAAGCGGCGCCGCGCCTCGGCCTCGATCCGCTCCAGGACCTCGGAATAGCGCGCGCTCCCGGCCACGTCCATGCGGACGCTCAGCCGACTCTCGGCCTGGTCCGTCGAGACCCGCGCCGCGACCTGGGCCGGGTCGGCCAGCTCGAGGGCGAGCAGCAGCTGCGCGGCGGCGGCGTCGCTCTCGGGCGGCCCGCGCGAGTCGCCGAAGAGGGCGTGGGTCTCGGCCAGGGGCAGGTCGAGGGCCTCGACCGCGCGGACCAGGGGGTCGACCTCGCGCAACCACTCGGCGAAGGCGAAGAGCTCGCGCTGGAAGCCCGCCTCGGCGACGCCTCCCGCGTGACCCGCGTCGAGCACGACCTCGACCGCGACCGCGCCGCCGATCCGCTCCTGCACGAAGGCCAGGTCGCGCCGGAGCGGCTCGCTGGGGTCGAGGTAGGAGAGGAAGTCGTGGTCGACCCGCAGCCGCCCGAGGCCCAGCGCCGCCGCGCCCGTCAGGAGCAGCCCCAGCGCCACGACCGCGCGCGGCCGCCGACGCAGCGCGCGCAGGGTCGCCTCTTGGCCGCGCTCCAGCCAGCCCACCCCAGCCGCGGGCGGCCTGCGCCAGAGCGGCAGCAGGACGGGCACGAGGGTGAAGGTCAGCGCGTAGGCGACCAGGGTTCCGCCGGCGGCGGCGAAGCCCAGGTCGCGCAGGGGCGCGAGGCGCGCGCTGCCCAGGGCCAGGAAGCCGGCGCCGGTCGTGAGCGTCGTGAGCAGGCAGGGCCACCAGGTCGCGCGCAGGGCGCGCGCGAGGGCGTCCCGCGGCGGCTCGCCGCCCCGGCGCTCGTCGCGGTAGCGCGCGGTGAGGTGCATGGCGTCGGCGGTCCCGACGCACACCAGGAAGGTCAGCAGGATCGCGCTGACCATGGTCAGGGGCACGCCGAGCTGCCCCATGGCGCCGAAGGTCGCGACCAGGCTCCCGCCGATCACCAAGGCCGGCGGCAGGGCCGGGAAGGGGTGCCCGAAGAGCCAGAGCACGACCAGCGCCGCGACCAGGAGCGCCAAGGCCAGGCTGCGCGACATCTCTCGCCGCAGGATCCGCGCGAAGAGGACCTGGTTGAGGGGCGTCCCGACCGCCGCGCTCGGGTAGCGACTCCAGGGACCGCGCGCGAGGAGCGACTCGAGCCGCTCGGCCAGGGCAGCGCGACGCGCAGGCGCCGCGCTCAGACCCGCCTCCAGGCTGAGCAGGAAGCCGACGGCGCTCCCCTCGGCATCGATCAGGCGCCCGACGAAGGGGGCGTAGCCGAGCACGCGCGCCTGCGCTTCGGCGCGCTCGGCCGAGCTCGCGGGCGGCTCGTCGCTGACGCGCACCCCCTCGATCACCTCCGCTCGCTCGAGCACGACCGGAGCGTGGAGGGGCGAGCGCAGCTCGCGCACCTCGGGGAGCGCCGCGAGCTCGCGGCCGAGCTCGAGCAGCGCGCCGAGGTGCGGCTCGGCGAAGGCGTCCTCGACCTCGACCAGGACGAACACGACCTCGTCGCTGCCGAAGCGCTCGAGGAGCCGCTCGTAGTCCCGCAGGGCCGGGTCGTCGGCGACGAAGAAGGACTCGTTGCGGGTGTCGACCTCGAGTCGCGTCAGGCCCGGCGCAGCCAGCCCGACCAGGGCGAGGGTCAGCAGAGCTAGCCAGGGGAGCGCGCGTGGCACGGCGAGATCCTAGCTGCGAGGGAGGACCTCGGCGCTCTCCTGCTCGGCCTTCGCTTGGCTAGGATCGATCCATGCCCAAGCCGAACCTGCTCTGGGGTCGCGTCGCGATCAAGGAGACGATCTGGGACGCGGTCGACTCCGTCGCTCGTGCCTATGACTTCGAGCGCCACCCCTACTTCGTGTGGGCGGCCGCCGCGGAGACGACGCGCGAGGAGTTCCTCGCGACCCAGCTCCCCTTCCGCTTCGCGGTCGAGGCCTTCTCCCAGTCCCTCGCGGCGGTCCTCGCCCGCATGCCTCGCGTCGAGGACCGGATCCACGTGGCCGAGAACGTGGCGGAAGAGCACGGCCACGGCAACCTGGCCGGGAGCCACAAGTACACCTTCCTCGAATACCTGCGCGCCCTCGGCGCCGAGGACGCCCACCTCGAGGAGCCCTGCCCGATCTGGGTCACGGCCTTCAATCACGCCCTGCGCAACCTCTGCCTCGCGCAGCAATACGAGGTCGGCGCGGCGGCGCTCGGCATGATCGAGCACCTCTACACACACGTCAGCGCGTCGATCGCGCGCCTGATCGCCGAGCGCGACTGGGTCCCCCCCGACAGCCAGCGGCACTACGCCACCCACGAGGTCCTCGACGTCGAGCACGCGCGCGAGCTGCTCGAGGTCGCCGAGCCTGGCTGGCAAGCCGCGCGCACGCGCTCCTACGTGGCGCTCGGCCTGCTCCTGGGCGCCTATCACTTCTGGACCCTCTACGAGGACCTGCTCCCCGGGACCGAGGCCCTCGACCCCAGCGTGGCCGCGCTGCTGGAGGCCAAGGAGCTGGAAGCTAGGAAAGACGACGCTTGAGGTAGAGGTAGACGACGGCGGGGGTACGTCGCTCGACGCTGACGAGCTCCCAGCCATCCTTGCCCATGTAGTCGAGCACCCGCTCGTAGAAGGCCGCCTCCGCGCCGCGGCGTCCGACCTTCTTGTAGATCTGCTTGTAGTCCTCCTTGTCCTCGTAGTCCTTGGGGTCGAGGCGGAAGCAGCGGTACTCCCACTGCGTGACCCGCGCTTGCTGAGCGGCGGCGGGTTGGCTCACGACCGAGCCGAGGGCGAAGAGCGCGGCGCCGACGAGGAAAGCGGGGAGGAGGTAGTTGGGGGCGGTTCGCATGGGGCCTCCTGAGCGCTAAGACTCTCGCACGTGAGGGTGATTGGGAAGGAAGGAGAGAGAGAGAGAGAGAGAGAGAGAGAGAGAGAGAGAGAGGGGGGGGCTGTCGCTGAAGCGAAGGCTCCAGGGTGAAGCGATGAATGAGGAAAACAGGAAGTGAGGAAAACAGGAAGTCGGCAAGGAGGGGCAGGGCGGCGATCGTGACCGGAACCGGAACCGGGACCGGAGCCGGAGCCGGAGCCGGAGCCAGGACCGGAGCCAGGGACCGGAGCCGGAACCGGAACCGGATCCGGAGCCGGAGCCAGAAGAGCTGCGCTCGAACTCGTCCGCACAAGCTGCGCTCGAACTCGTCCGCACAAGCTGCAGAAGACAGGCGCCTTCGCTGCGCCGGGCGCCTTCACTCCCCCACCTCTAGCGAATAAGGGGAGTAGAGCGCCCGAAGGATCAAGGCGCTTCCGCCGACCTTCCTGCTGCGCTCTGCCGCCGTTTCGCGGAACCCCAAGTGGGGGTCTGGGGGGCTCGCCCCCCAGGACAAAAACACAAAAGGGCCCGGAGCAACTGGTTGCTCCGGGCCCTTTTGGTGTCAGTCACAGCGCGACCGAGTCCGGTCCTCGCTGAAGCTCTGAGTCGAAGAGCGGCTGCCGACTGCCCGTCGCCGGGCCGTTGGCGTCCTTCCAAGGGTTTCAAATCCCTAGGCGTCATGAGCTGAACCGGCGCGTGGGTCGCGGACGCTTCCTACGCGGGGCTCGCCACAGCGCTGACTGCGCGAGCTTTCCAATTCAACTGTCCCTCTCACTTGCGCGAGAGTTGCTTCCTAGAGAGCCGCGCCCTCCAGAAGTGCCTCACTGCTCCTCGGCCGTCTCAACCAGCCCGCAGCATGCGGTCAGCTGAGATCCTGCTCCTAAGGTCTCGTTCCCTTCAACGGTATCCCTCGAACTAGCCCCTCGGGGTCACCCCCGTGGTTCGGCCAGCGTCCGCCGGCCTCCCCGGATCCGCTCGCGGGCTTTCTCAGCCCCTCAGCGGTTTCTGCAAGCTCGAGCTTCGCGGCCTTGTTTCATGCCGCAACCGTTCCTGAGATCAACCCCCTTCAGAGGTTTCCCCTCACAGGAATCGCGCGCGCCTTGGCCTCGAGATCCTTAGCCCCGGTTGCCCGAGACCAGCACCACGAGATCGACGCCGCTAGCTCCCTTGTGGTTCGTTGCCCTACCCTCCCTGCGAGACTGCCTGCGCTCTTCGCCGCCGGTTTCTTCGACGCCCGTTCGAGAGCAGAGACTGCCCTCTCCCGCTTGCCGGTGTCCCCCGACGACTATGACGCCCTTTCCGAACCGTCTCCGCTCAACTGCCAGATCTCTCGGGCCGGCCTCTCGGCCGTTGTTGAGCTTCCTCGACCCTTCCCGGTCGTCGTGAACCCAGGTCGGCCAGATCAACGGCAAGCCGCAGACCCAATCGCCGCTCGGGTATGGCCTCGTCCACTGCGAAGCCTTGTTCCTCCTGCGAGTCCGTGCTCACGAGCCGAAGTTGCCTCCGACACGCGGTCGATCCTCTCTTGGGTGTTCACGCCCCTCTGAAGCGTTCTCCGCCCACGCCCTGGACCCTCTCGGAAGACCCTCACGAGTCCTCCACCCCGCCGAACCGCCCTCTCCTCCCGCTCCCCCGCGAGTTTCCCCGCGAGCTCACGCTCGGCCGGCTTGCCCGACATGCGACGCTCGAAGCCCCGAGGCTCGACTCCGCAATGCGAAGCTTCCTCTCGAACACCCTCACGCCCCACGACCCTCAGGACCTCCGCGATCCGCGCCACCCACCCCGACCTTGGGTCTCCCCAAGTCCGAAGATCGGCAGCCGATCCACCTCGACCCCGAGCGCCAGGTGAGCTCCCGCTGCTACGCCAGGCGCAACAGAACAGTCACTCGTCGGCAGCTCCCCAACTGGTGCAGTTGGGTCTGGACCCCACAACGTTTCGCCTCTCGGCTCTCCGCTGCAGGCCCGTCCTACTCCCTTGGCCTTTTCCGCCCTGCTCGTCCCCAAGTGCCCCCGAGAGGGTGAACCTGGAAGAACCGCTCGAAAGCGACTCGAAACGCTCAGGCCGCCGGGCCTTCGAAGCTTTGAAGTACGCGGGAAGCTACGTGTCTCGTCCTCGCTCGCCTCGCCGCCCTCCGTAAAGAAGAGTGACGCTGCTCACGGCTGGAGATCGCTGGCTCCTCTGGGGTTCTTGCCTTCTCGGACGACCTCGCGGCCGCTCGTTTTGGCTGTTGGCTCGGAACCGCTCCGTGCCTGACGAAGGACAAGATACGGATGGAGCCGACCCTCCACAAGCCGCTTCTGGAGCGGGCTGCGCGCGACCGTTGTGGATTCCGCGAGGCACTTCATAAAGATCCGGCATAGGTTCTTTGATCTCTGTCTCCCCACTGTGGAAGCTCTGGGGAAGGTGCTTCGGAACCTTGCGGAAGACTTTTTTCCCGAAAGGGGGTTGGCGGGCCTTCCCGAGCTTCGGGGATCGGGGCGACTCGAACTCTGGGGTTGGGCCGGTCGGCCGATAAGGCGTTATTGCCAATCGACTTATCGCCAGCGCGTGGGCCGACGCGAGGGGCTTCCGTAGGCTTAATCGCTAGGAGCCCTAGCCACTCAATGTGACCAGGGCTCCTCGCGAGACTGGATTTATTGGACTTAGGGCTAGGGAGCGTTGCTCAGGGCCGCCCCGAGGAGCAGGTAGGCGTCCTCCGCCCGAGGCGTGGCCTGGGTCGGGGCGCCCAGCAGCACACGCGCCTGGTCGACGGTCTGCGCCGCGCTGGTCTGGCCCGCGACCTGCGAGACGAGCGCCGCGTTGAGCTCGGCCTGCGTGGTCAGGGGGAGGCGGGTCGAGGCAGCCGTGGCGTCGAGGCCGCTGTAGAGGCGGTGGCGCCCCTGGAGGATCGTGGCGGCTTGCTGCGAACCCGCTGAGGCCGCGCAGAGCGAGAGGTGCCCGCGGGTCTTCTCGGCGACGTCCTTGGCGTTGGCGACGCCCATGGCGCTCAGGGCGGCCTCGAGCTTCGCGATCGAGACGGCGGAGTCGGCCTGGAGGGGCATGGCCTTGACCTGAGTCTGGCTGGCGTCGCTGGTGTCGGCGACCCGCAGCAGCAGCGCGGCGACCTCCGCCGCGTCGACCTTGAAGGAGACGGCGCTGCTGGCGCCGAGGGTCGAGCGCACCTGGCGCAGCTGGTCCAGGTAGGCCGCCTCCTGCTTGGCCACCTTCTGCGCCTCGTGCTTCTTGCCCTTGGCCAGGAGCGCCTGGACCTGCGCGTTCTTGTCCTTGATCTTGGCCAGCAGATCGCTCACGACCTTGTCGGGCCGGCAGTCGGCTCCGGTCGCGGCGCGGAGCATGGTGGCCAGCTCGCTCGGCAGCAGCTCGATCTCGAGGTCGACCGAGGCCGGGCCTGGAGCGGCGCTGGGGAAGGTCCCGTAGAGCTCCTCGACGCTCGGCACGATCACGTGCTCGACCGAGCTCAGGGGGCGGCCCGCCGCGTCGTAGCCGCCGATCGCGAAGGCCAGGGTCTCGTCCTGCGAGAGGGTGAAGGAGTGCTCGCGACGGGCGAAGCGCAGGCTCTCGAGCTCGACCGCGCCAGCTCCCAGGAGCAGGGCCTCGACGCAGGTGCTGACCCGCTCGCCGTCCTCCGTCCCGCCGGCGAGCAGGGTCAGGTTGGCGCGGGGCGAGTAGACGGCGCGAGCGCCCTGGCGGCGTGTCAGGCCCGCGCCGGGGACCTCGGTGAAGGTCTGGCCGTCGAAGTGGACCCAGCCAGTCGAGCTCGTCGTCTCGTCCGCGAGGCGCCCGCCGAGGATCACGACGTTGCCCGTGTCGGCGACCAGCGCCGCCCCCTTCAGGCGGGGGCTGTCGGTGCGCTCGCTGACCGCGGCGCTCCCGTCCTGGGCCACCTCGATCACCTCGCCGTAGACCGGCCCGCCGAGGCCCTGGCCGCCGAGGACGAGCACGCGGCGTGCGCCCAGCTCGGCCACGAGGTGCTCGGACTGGGCGAAGCCGAGGCTCGCCTGGAGCAGCTCGCCGCGCTCCGAGTTCAGTCCCACCAGCTCCATGCTCGCCTGGTAGCCGAGGCCGTCCTGGCCCAGGCTGGCCGCCCCGCCGAGGATCAAGACCTCGTCGTCCACGAGCGCGGCCCCGTGCCCGCGGCGAGGAGCGCTGAGGGTCGGCCCTGGGCGGAAGGTCCGGGTCGCGGGGTCGAAGACCTCGGTGGTGTCGAGGGGCTCGCCTTCGTAGGTCGAGCTCCCGCCCGCCACGAGGACCTCGCCGCCGGGCAGGAGCGTGACGCTGTGGCCCACGCGCGGCGTCGAGAGGGAGGGACCGGCCAGGACTCCCTCCGAGGTGACGAAGGCGGTCGTGGCGAGGACCTCCTGGCCCTCGCTGACCCCACCGATCACGAACACCTCGCCCGTGGGCAGGAGCAGCGCCTCGTGCTCGGCGCGGGGCACGCGCAAGTCGCTGGTGATCCCCGCGGTGTCGTCGCTGCTGATTGCGGCGACGGCGGCGCCGCGCTTCTTCGGCTCGTGACCCCCGCAGCCGACGGCGACCAGGCACAGCGCGCCTAGCGCGCAAAGAGACCGAGCTTGACTCTGCATGGTGGGACCTTCCTTCCTTCCAGTTCACGGCCATGCAGGCGGCCGACCGAAGCCGAAGGGGCGGCCTAAGTCCATGTTCCGCAATGGACTTGACCGTGCCTCGTCCAAGGTGGTCTCCCCGCCGCGGGGCGGCGTTTCATTTCAGTTTTCTTTTCAGGCAGGCGCGCCCGGATGGCGACAGGGCCTAGTCGGCGCCGACGCGGCGCTCGAGGCGCGCCCGCTGCTTCTCGCCTGCCTTGTGAGCCTGGAGGAGCTCGATCGCGACCCGCGAGCCGTCGGGGTGGCGCGCCTCGTAGACGCTGCCCATGCCGAGCAGCTTGACGACCGCCGTCACGGCGTCACGCGTCAGCGACCTCGGCCACGGCCGCCGCCAGCAGCTCGGGCACCTCCTCTTGGAGGAAGTGGCCCGCCTCGGTCTCGCGCACCGAGGCCTGAGGGAAGGCCTCGCGGTGCCGCTTCAGCGCGCGCCCCAGGATCGGGTCTCGCTTGCCCCACACCAGCGCGGTCGGTCCCTGCCAGGAGCGGGACCAGGCCTCGATCTCGCGCAGGAGCGGAACGCTCGGGTGATCGCTGCTGGAGGGGACCATCCGCGCCAGGCCGAGGGGCCCGCTGCGGCGACGCCAGCCGCGCAAGGGCTCGCGGTAGGCGCGCCCCACTGCCCCGCCGATGCTGGCGGGGTCGCCCTGGACCTGGCGCAGCCCGAGGCGCTGGGGGAAGCCGAGCCCGCGGAACACGAGGTCGCTGAGGAGGGGCGAGCGGGCGAAGCGGTGGAAGCGCGTCCCGCGCGGCCGGGTCGGCACCAGGACGGAGGTGTTGCCGAGCACCACGCCCTTGGCGCGCTGGCCCTGGTCGAGGCGGAGGTTGCTCCCGATCACGAGCGGGCCGCCCCAGTCCTGGCCGACCAGGATCAGCTCGCGCGGGTCGATGGCGCGCAGCCACTCGCCCAGCACGTCGAGGTGCCGCGCGAGGGTGTGGTCCCCCGGTCGCGCCGAGAGATCGTCGCTGAGGCCGAAGCCGAGCAGGTCGGGAGCCAGGCAGCGGAAGCGCGCCGGGTCGAGGCAGGCGATCACCCGCCGCCAGAGGAAGGACCAGGTCGGGTTGCCGTGCATGAAGAGCACGGGCGTCGCGCTGCGCTGGCCGTGGTCCACGAAGTGCAGCCGCTTGCCGGCGTCCGGGCCGAGCTCGATGCGGTAGGCGCGCCGCTCGAGGCGCTTGAGCGCAGAGGCGTAGTCGGGCAAGGCGGGAGGGTCGACGAAGGGCACGAGCAGTAACTCCTGGGGGGCTGTATTCCTGGGGGGCTGTATTCCTGGGGGGCTGCGCCCCCCAGACCCCCATCTGGGGCCCGCAAGAGCACCAGGGGCTGGTGCTGCTAGAGGTGTGAGCTTCCACGCCTTGGGATTGTTGCGCACCAGCCCCTTACGCTCTTGCTCTGAAGTGTGTGCGGGGGCGCCTTGGGTGCTCGCTGTCGCTCGCAATCCCGATGCGCCCCCCAGTGGGGCCCGCAAGAG
>CALDQK010000936.1 GCA_937911525.1 uncultured bacterium | reverse complement strand
TGCTCCAGGCAGGGGAACAGGAGCCCAGCTTGCAGGAGGCGAGCCAGCGCCTGGCCGGCAGGCTGGCCGAGACCGGCGCGGCTGGAGCCGAGGCGGTGCTGCGAGAGGCCAAGGGGCTGCGGCAGCGACAGGGCGCCGCTGGAGACTCCGCGCTCTTCGGGCTACCGCCGGGGGCTCTGCCTCACGTCGCGCGCTACCTGGCCGACGACTCGCTGGGGGACGAGGCCGTGGCCTTCCTCTACAGCGCGGGCAAGCAGGGGCGGCCAGCCGTCGAGCAGGCCCTCAGGGACCTCGACCCCAAGCTGCGCCAGCGGGCCTTCGTGGTCACGCTGCGCCTCGTCAAGGACGGGGTCTTCAGCCTGGACGAGTATCTGGCCGCCGTCGAGAACGAGAACGAAGCAGAGGTCCAGGCCGCGGCGCTGCTGCCCTTCCTGGAGGCCTCCCTGGCGCCCACCAAGCGCTTGACCGAGTGGCTGCTGGCCTTCCTCCGCAAGCCGCCCGGGGACCCCGCCGGCACCAAGGCCCGGGAGCTCCTGGCCCGGGTCGGCGTCGCGCCGCTGCCCGAGGAGCCTGGGACCGCCAAGCAGCTGGTCGAGGACCTGGCGGAGGAGGGCGACCACGACGCCGTCCTGGGCGAGCTCGCGAGCCGGACCCGCCTCGAGGACGAGACCCTGGACGCCTTCCTGGAGGCCGTCCTGCCCAAGATGCGGACTCCCGAGGATCGGGGCCGGGTCCTGGAGATCCTCTCTCAGCGCCCCTACGCTGGGTCGCTCACGGCGGCCCTGGCGGCCATCGGGGACGAGGACGAGGAGGTGCGGGTGCGCGCGCTCAACGTGCTGCTGCGAGGGCAGGGCATGCGCACCGATCGGGTGCGCCGCGACGTGGCTCGCCAGCTGGCCCGCCGGCTCAAGGACGAGCAGGGGCCGCTCGCGAGGCGTCAGCTGCTGCAGCTCTGCGAGGGGCGCCACTACTGCGGCCGCTACCCCGAGGCCAGCAAGCGGGCCAAGCACACCTGCAGCAGCCCGCTCCTGGGGGCCTTGCGCGGCCTGGCGCGCAGCGGCGACCGCGCGGCCCTGCGGACCCTCTCCACGCACCCCAGTCGGGCCGCGCTGGACGCGATGATCGAGCTGATGGGGAGCGCCGATGGCGACTACCGCGTCGAGATCCGCGCCCTGGTGGCCCAGGTGACGGGCCTGCAGCACTTCCCGCCGGAGGCCAACGTCTGGAAGCGGGAGCTGCGCAAGAACCAGGACGCGGTCGAGCGCCGCCTCGAGAGCGCCGCCGAGAGCGAGCGGGATCGCTTGATCGGCCTGCAGGACCGCGCTCGTCGGCTGGCTGAGGCCCTCGAGCGCTAGAGAGCTAGTGCTCGCCCTGGCTCAGCTCGACCAGGATCCCGCCCGCGCTCTTGGGATGAAGGAAGGCCACCTGGCAGCCGCCGGCGCCGGGGCGGGGCGCCTCACCCACGAACTGGAAGCCGGCCTCGCGCAGGCGGGCGACCTCGGCGGCGATGTCGTCGACCTTGAGGCAGACGTGGTGGATCCCTTCGCCGCGCTTCTCGAGGTGGCGCGCGATCGCGCTCTCGGGCTTGGTCGGACGCAAGAGCTCGAAGCGGCTCTCGCCGACCTGGAAGAAGGACACCTCGACGCCCTCGGTCTCGACGACCTCGCGCCCCTGGGACTCGGTCCCGAGCAAGGCGCCGAAGAGCGCCTCGGAGGCCTCGAGGTCCCGGACTGCGATCCCCAAGTGGTCGATTCGGCTCGCCATCGCTGCTCCTACGGAATGTTTAGACTTAGCGCCCCTCGGGCGTAACATAAGAGACCTTATCGGAAGTTGGCTCAGGAGCCAGGACCAGCCTCCAGGGGCCACGGGTCGAAAGCTCCGAGAACGCCGCCTGAGCGCCGTCTCGTGAGGCGTAGCCTGGCGCCCGCATGAGCAGCGGTCTGGCGGCTGGCGAGCCCACGCAGGAGCGAACGTGGCCAAGAACGTCCTCGGTGAAGACATCGTCTCGTGCTCGCGCGACCCCATGACCGGGTTCTACCGGGACGGGACCTGCCGGACCGGACCGGGCGACCACGGACTGCACTGCGTGTGCGCCGAGGTCAGCGCGGAGTTCCTCGAGTTCTCGCGCGCGCGCGGCAACGACCTCTCGACTCCGCGCCCCGAGTTCGCCTTTCCCGGGCTGAAGCCTGGGGACCGCTGGTGCCTGTGCGTGCTCCGCTGGAAGGAGGCCTTCGAGGCCGGGGTCGCCCCGAAGGTTCACCTGGAGGCGACCCATATCAGCACACTCGAGTTCGTGGACCTCGCCGACCTCGAGGCGCACCGGGTCTCGTAGGTCTTGGGTCTCTCTCCGAGCTAGGTCTTGGGCCTTGGGTCTCCTGGGTCTCGTAGCACCCTCGTCTCAGTGCCCGCGTCCCCATGGGACGCATTTCTGGATTCGGTGAGCCGGGACGCTCGTGACCACAGGACTTGAGTCCTGGCTTGGGGCTTGAGTTGGTGATCCCCATGATCCTGCTCGCAGCCATGGGAATTGGAGCTCTGATCGGTGGCCTGGCCGGCGCCGCGGTCTACGGCGCCAAGGTCGCCACCAGCAAGTCGGTCAGCTGGTCCTGGAAGGCGGCGGCGGCCCACGCCCTCGGTGGCGTCGTCGGCGGCGGCCTCTTCCCGGCGGTCCTCGCGGGCCTCGCCACGGTGGGTGTCCCGACCGCGGCCGCCTACGTGGTCGCAGGCGGAGTCGCCTGGGGCGGGATCTGGAGCCTGGCCCAGGACGCTGCCAGCTGGGCCTTCGGCCTGGAGAAGGGCCTGGGAGGCCCCGGCAAGTATCTGGTCGCGACGGGCGTCGGCATGTTGGCGACGGCCCTGCTCCTGCCCGTCGCCTCCCGCGCCATCGGCCCGGGGCTTCGCCTGGCGCCCCACTCCGGCACGGTCGAGGCCTTCGTGCGCCCCACCGGCCGCCACGTGGCCGCCAACCTGCTCAAGTCCGAGGCCGAATTCTTGGCCTACGGCGCCATGAGCGAGAGCGCCAACGTCGTGCTGAATCGCGTCGTGACGCGGACCGCCGCCCGCGGGCTCAACGGGGTCAGCCACGCGACCGGGGCTGGAGCCAGCCGCGGCGGCGTGGAGGCGCTCGAGGCCACTCGGGAGGGCCAGGGAGGTTCCCAGGAGCCCGACGCCGTGGAGCCCGACGCCATGGAGCCCGACGCCGTGGAGTCGAACGGCGCAGAGGGCGCCAGCGGGGACGAGCAGGTCGCGCTGGGCCCCTTCGGCGCCTGGGCGCAGCGGGTTCATACGGAGGCGG
>CALDQK010000935.1 GCA_937911525.1 uncultured bacterium | reverse complement strand
CCCCAGTCCATCACGAGGACCTCGCCGAAGGCGCCGACCATCACGTTCTCGGGCTTGAGGTCGCGGTGGATCACGTCCCGGCTGTGGGCGAAGGCGATCGCGTTGCACACCTGGATCAGGATCTCGACGTGCCCGGCCAGGTCGACCTCCGCCGCCTGAGCGCGCTCCGCCTCGCTCGCGGGCGCGAGCAGGCGCTCCCACTCGACCCCGTCCACGAGCTTCATCGCGAGGAAGAGCTCGCCTGAGGCGCTCCGGCCGAGCTCGTGGGCCGGGACGATGTTGGGGTGGTCCAGGGCCCCCATGGCCATGGCCTCCGAGACGAAGCTCCGCCGAACCAGCTCCAGGTTCCGCTGGGGCGCGATCGCCTTGAGCGCGACGTCCCGCTCGAGGCACCCCTGGCGCGCGCGGAACACGATCCCCATCCCGCCGCGCCCCAGCTCGTCGAGCACGCGGTAGGGAGGCGCCGCGGCGGGGAGGTCCTCGCTGCCGGGCTCGCTCGCCTCGGCCAGGGTGACCGTCTCGTGCAGGACGCCCGGCGGGGCGATCGTCACCGAGGAGTCCCCGGGCGCGTCCTCGAGGCTGGTCTCGGCGAAGGCGCGGTAGGTGTGCGTCGGGTCCAGCTCGGCCGGGTCGGCGTCGCCGATCAGCGTCTCCGCCCACAGGTCGAGCAAGGGTTGGCCGGGGTCCTCCGCCATCCGAGCCAGTCTACGAGCGCTGCCCCCTCAGCGCGGGCGGAGGCTCGGGGGGAAAGGTGCAACCGGGTTGCACGCGACGCCCGGGGACCTTCGCTAGCGTGCCCCGGCCGGGAGAAGGGAGCCCCCGATGTCCACTCGCCTATCGCTAAGCCTGGTCCTCGCCCTCGCCGGCGGCCTCAGCGGCTGCGCCTCCCCCGCCCAAGCCCCCCAGCAGGAGCGCGCCGAGGCGCGCCCCACGGTCCGGGTCGGTGACGCCTGGCCCGCGGCCGAGGAGCGGCTCCTCGCGGCCGGCGCGCAGCCGACTCAGCTCGCGGCCATGGGCGACGCCCACTTCGAGCTGCC
Source organism: uncultured bacterium (assembly GCA_937911525.1). GTDB lineage: Bacteria > Planctomycetota > J058 > J058 > J058 > NORP233. The sequence continues at coordinate 1,702 of CALDQK010000935.1, read as the reverse complement.
CGACGGGCGCGCCTTGATCGTGGTCCTCTCCGAGGGTCGCGTAAGCGAGCTCGAGCTCGTGGAGGGCCTGGAGCGACCCAAGCACGAGCGCTCCTCGAAGCGCGTGGAGGAGCTGCGGCTCTAGACCCCGGAAACGCGCAGGAGCTGCCGCACGAGCGACAGCTCCCTCCAGTGCGAGTATTGAACGGAGAAGACTCGAAGATTCGAAAGCAGCAGCTCCGCGCACTCACCGCGCCTTCTAGTTTTCCAGTTTTCTCAGTTCAATCTCCGAAACGCGAAGGAGCTGTCGCTCTCAGCGACAGCTCCCTGCATTCGTTCCGGGCACGGGCGCGGCACGGACACGGCACGCTCTAGAAGTCGAACACCACGCCCAGCGCCAGGTAGACCTCCCAGGTCCCGTCGTCCTCGAAGTGGCGGTCGAACACGCCCAGCCCGTCGCGCAGCACCTTCTTGGAGGTGGCGTCGAGGTAGCCCGCGTCGTTGATCCGCAGCGAGGAGCCGACCTCGGCGGTCAAGAAGCCGAGCAAGATCGCCTGGGCGCCGAACTCGACGTCGAGGTCGAAGCCGGCGCGACCCTCGTACTCGATCCCGTCCGCGTAGCCGTAGACGCGCAGCAGCAGCATGTCGTCGGACCAGGCCACGAAAGAGACGCCGGCGCGGAAGATCAGCGCCGAGAGGCCTTGCTCCTGCTGGAAGCCGGCCACGTTGCCGTGGACCGCGAGGTAGTCGTTGAGGATCGAGGCCGTCGCGGCCACACCGTAGGTGCCCGAGTAGAGCCCCTCGACCTCGGGCTCGCCGGTGGCGAAGCGGCCGTGGACGTAGGGGGCCACCGAGAAGAAGCCGCCGAAGTTCAGCGTGACCTTGGCGGCGAGGTCGAAGTCGCCCCAGCCGCGGTCCCGGTCGGCGAAGTCGGCGACGCCCCGCAGCGCGTTCTCTTCGCGCCGGAACACGTAGGGCAGACGCGCGGAGACGTCGACGAGCCCGAACACGCTCCCGCCGGCGTAGAGCTCGAGCTCGTGCTCCACCTTCTCGCGGGTCGCCTTGACGGCCCCGTCGAAGTCGCGCTCCTGGATGTCGAAGTCGTAGCGCAGGCCGGCGCGGACCGAGATCAGCTTGGGCGTGCGGGCGTCGACCATGTCGTTGAAGCCCGTCAAGCCGAGGCGCCCTGGGAGGGCGATCGCGCGGGCCGCGTCGCTGTCCTTCTCGTCGCCATCTTCGGCGTGAGCCAGGCCCACGGGGCAGAGCACCAGGAGCAAGGCCAGCAGCAGCTTCGTCACACGCATCGTCGCCTCCAGGTTCGTTCGACGCGCGCGGGCTCGCTGGGCTTCAGCCTCAGCGGCGGCGCACCGTTCGCAGTTGGTCCCCCTCGAGCAAGCGCTTGATCTGGTTCTCCGCGTCGCCCACGTACTCCAGGAAGCGCACACCCGTGCCGAAGCCGTCCGCCTCCTCGAGGGGCACCACCCGGCGGATCTCGCCCTTGACCCGCACGGGCAAGGGAAAGGCCGGGAAGTCGATCGAGAGGAACACGACCTCGCCGACCTCGTATCGGCGCTTGGGGCCCGTGAACCTGAGGCCCGTCATGGAAAGATCGTCCAGGCCGTGGGGCTCGTGATAAGCCCCGACCTCCGGGTAGCCCTCGAGGTCGACCCGGACCACGGCGTCGGTCACCGACACCCGCGGCGCCCGCCGGCGCTCCCGCCGC
>CALDQK010000934.1 GCA_937911525.1 uncultured bacterium | reverse complement strand
GCTGGCGGGCCTCAAGGGACGCACCAAGCTGCTCGCCTTCTCGACCAACTGGGTCGGCGACGGCGTGCCCCTCCCCGTCAGCTGGCAGATCGCGCTGCGAGTGTTCGACCCCGGCTGGCTGGTGATCGCGAACCGCGGCGGCGAGGAGCAGGGCGTGCTCTTCGACGACCCCACCGGGATCCTCAGCTACCGCGCGGGCGGCGAGCTCGGCCCGCGCCGCGCGGCGCCCTACGTGGTCCGCCGCGAACTGGAGCTCGCGTGAGCCGCGACACCCCGCGCCCGACGCCCGTCCCGCTGGTCTATCACCCCAGCTACCGGATCCGCTTCTTCGGGATCGAGCGGCTGCACCCCTTCGACGTGCGCAAGCTGGAGCGGATCCACGACGCCCTGGTCGAGCGCGGCTACGCCCTCCCCGAGAGCTTCCGCGCCGGTGAGCCCATCGGCGACACCGAGCTGGCGGCGATCCACGACCCGGGCTACCTGGCCTCCCTGCGCCAGCCCGAGGTCCTGGCCGCCGTGCTCGAGGTCCCCGTCCCGCGCCTCCTGAGCGGGCTGATCGAGCGCCGCGTGCTGGCGCCCCTCCGCCGCGCCGTCTCGGGCACGCACCTCGCCGCCACCGAGGCCCTCGCGCGCGGCGGCCTGGCGGTCCATCTCGGCGGCGGCTTCCACCACGCCCGCCCCGAGGGCGGCCATGGCTTCTGCCCCCTCAACGACGTGGCCTGGGCCGTGCACCGCCTGCGCCAGGGCGGCTGGGGAGGCCGCGCGCTGGTGATCGACACCGACGCCCACCAGGGCGACGGCAACCACGCCTGCTTCGCGGGCGACGAGCAGGTCCACTGCTACTCGGTGCACCAGGAGAGCGCGTTCCCGCTCCCCAAGGTCCCAGGCGACCTCGACGACGGCCTCCCCGACGGGGCCGGCGACCGCGAGCTGCTCGAGCTCCTCGAGCGCCGCCTGCCCGAGCTCTTCGCCGCCGCCCAGCCCGCGCTCGTGTTCCACGTCGCCGGCGCCGACGTGCTCCACGACGACCCGCTGACCGACCTCCGCTGCTCGGTCGAGGGCCTGTGCGAGCGCGACCGCCTCGTGGCCCGCGCCGGGCTCCAGCGCGGCGTGCCGGTCGTGCACCTCCTGGCCGGCGGCTACGGCCCCAGCGCCGCCCGCGCCCAGACCCGCTCGATCCAAGGCCTGCTGCACCTCGACGCGCGGCTGCGCTAGGGTCCGCTGCTGCGGCGACGAGGCCTCGCGACTCCAGGCGAGCCCGGATTTTGGAGCGGACGTGCTCCGCGCCGCCCCCTAGGGTCGGCGTCCTCTGGAGGCCCCATGGTCCGCGCCCTGACCCTGACCCTTTCGCTCGCCTTGACCTGCCCGCTCGCGCCCGCTCTCGCTGGCGACGGCGGAGGCGAGGGCTCCGAGGCGCCAGCGCTCGCGGTCGACAAGGCCCTGCGCTGGCTCAAGACGAAACAGGAGCCGGACGGCCACTTCCCCGACGAGGCCGAGCGGCCCGTCGGGACGACGGCCAAGGTGGCCTTGGCCTTCCTGGGGCAAGGACACACCCACCGCTTCGGCACCTACAAGCGCACGGTCAGCAAGGCGCTCCTGTGGCTCAAGCGGCAGCAGCGCAGGGACGGCTCGATCGGATACGACCCCAAGCAGCCCGAGACGATCCTGGACCACTTCCTCGCGACCTGGTCCCTGGCCGAGGCCTACGCGGTCAGCCGGGACTTCACGCTCAAGCGCTACGTCGAGACGGCGCTGGCCTTCACGCTCGAGGCCTCCACGCCCTGGAGCCTGAAGGGCGAGGGCCAGCCGGACACGGTGGGGGTCGGCTTCGCGACCATGGCGCTCAAGGCCTGTAAGACGGCGGGGATAGCGGTCCCGGCGGCGGCCTGGGAGCGGGTGCGGAAGCACTTCGACGCCGTCAGCGAGGCCTCGGGCCAGGTCGGCCTGCGCAAGGCCGGCGACGGCGGCCCCAGCAAGATCCTGCCCCTGGGCGAGGCCTTGGCCTACCTCTCGCGCCTCTTCGCGGGGCAACGTCGCTCGGAGCTGGGGCCGCTCATGAAGCGCCTGCGCGCCAAGCCGCCGGCCTGGAAGACCGGCGAGCGGGACTACGTCTACTGGTACTTCGGCACCTACGCGCTCTTCCAGCAGGGCGGGGAGCCCTGGAAGGCCTGGTTCGCCGAAGCGGACACGGTCCTGCTCGGCAACCAGCGCGAGGACGGCAGCTGGCCCGCGGTCGACACCAAGCAGGCCAAGCGCGGCGAGGTGTTCACGACCGCCTTCGCGGTCGCGGCCCTCGAGATCTGGTGCCGCTACGAGCGGGCGCGCAACTACAAGCGCTAGACTAGAGTTTCGCGGCTCCGGGCGGGTTGCGCGCGGCGATTCACCGCGGAGACGCAGAGAACGCAGAGTCT
>CALDQK010000933.1 GCA_937911525.1 uncultured bacterium | reverse complement strand
CCGCCACCCGCCACGAGACACACACCAGCACCGCCTCCCACCCTCGACGCGCCAGCGCCGCTTGCGCCCCCGACCGCCGCGCCGGCGGCGACGCCCGTCCCCACCACGATCGAGATCACCCCGGCCGAGACGAGCCGAACCTCCACCGCCGCGCCAACGACGGCCCCCCTGGGGCTCGCGATCCTGACCGGCTCGCGCGCGGGGACCGTCCTGCCGCTCCCTGCCCAGGGCGTCCTGCGCCTCGGACGTGACCCAGCCAGCGAGGTCGCCTTCGCGCCCGACGAGTCCGGCGTCTCGACGCGACACGCGCGGCTCTCCCTCGAGGGCGCGCGCGCGACGCTCGAAGACACGAGCAGCACCGGGAGCTGGATCGAGGGCGCCCGCGTCTCGCCCAACGCGCCCCTGCCCCTCGCGCGCGGGGCGCGCCTCCGCCTGGGCCCGAGCCTGCTGCTCCTCTTCGACCGCCTGGAGACGCTCCAGGCGCCTGCGCCCGCGTGGCGCGGCTGGCGCGTCGACGAGCCCGGCGCGGCCTTCCGCCTCACCGGTCCGGTGACCCTCGGCCGCTCCCAGGCCGCCGATCAGCAGGTGGTCCCGCCCGACGACCGCCTCGTCTCGGGCGCGCACTGCCGCCTGACTCCCCGCGCGGGCGTCGTGGTCCTCGAGGACCTCGGCAGCACCAACGGGACCTTCCTCCGCGGCGAGCGCGTCCAGGCCGCGGCGCTGCGCGCGGGCGAGGGCTTCCGGCTCGGCGGGCCCGAGGGGCCCAAGTTCGCGCTCGAGCCGGGGTCCGCCACGGAGCTGAACCAGGCCGCCGCGCCGCCGGAGCAGCTCTCGGCTGAGGCGCAGCACACGCCGCTGCCCGAGAGCGGCGACGCGGCGCGCGCCAAGCTCGAGGTCGAGCTCGGGGGAGAGCGGGGCTGCCTGTTCCTGTTCGCCGGGACCCGGCTCCGCTTCGGGCGCAACCGCGCCGCCCCCGGCAAGCCGCGCCAGAACGACCTCGTGCTGCGCGCCTTCCCCCGCGTGGCGGGCGAGGCCGCCGAGCTGATCAAGGCGCGCACCCAGCGCGTGAGCGGACACCACGGGACCTACGTGGTGACCCTCGGCGGGCTCGCGCTGCGCGACGACGGCTCGACCCAGGGCACGCGCCTCGACGGGCGGGAGCTGGCGCCGCGCGCCCTGACGCCGCTGCCGGAAGAGCACCTGTGCGAGGTCCCCGACTCGGTCGCCCTGCGCGGCCAGCTCCTGCCCCAGCGCGGGCCGCGGGCCTTCGCTCCCGGGCTGGGGATCCCCGCCCAGCACCCCTGGGCGGGGCTGCGGCTGGAGCGACCCCGCGACGGCAGCCAGCACGCCTACCTGCTCCTGCTCGGAGACGTCAGCCTGGGCTCGGGCCCCGACGACGCCCTGGCGCTCCCGGCCGAGCTCGGCGTGGCGCCGCGGCACGCGACGCTCTCGCTGCGCGAGGGTCGCTTCGCGCTGACCGCCAACGCGGCCGGCGTCCGCGTGGCGGGGGTCGAGCTCCCCCTCGGCGCGGCGCAGGTGCTCCAGCCGGAAGCCACCCTCCGGCTGGGTCAAGCCGAGCTGCGCCTGAGCGAGGTCGACGACGGCGACATGAAGCCGGCCTGAGGCGCTACTTCACTCGCTTGTAGAAGTAGCTCAGGTGGGCCGCGCCGAGGGGCACGCGCAGCTCGAGCTTCCCGTTCCGCCACAGGACGAGGGTCTGCTGCTTGGGCAGCGCCAACACGGGCTTGCCCTTCTGCTCGGCCAGCTCGTAGCGCTTCTGGCTCTTGGTCCGGCGGCGCAGGTTGACGAAGGTCGCCTGCCCGCCGGCCTCGATCCGCAGCCGCCCGCCGGCGTCCTGCTGGAGCGAGCGCTCGATCAGGTCGCGCGAGCTGCCCTTCATGTGGGCGTAGCGGGCGCGGGTGTAGTCGAGGTCGAGCTCCCACTCGCCGAAGTAGCCCGCGTAGGCCTTCTGCTTGCCGCTCGGGGCGGGACGCGCGGGCTGGGGGCTGGGCTTGGGCGAAGGACGCGCCGCAGGCTGACTCGGCTGAGGCTTGGGCTGGGGCTTCGGTTGGGGCTGAGGCTCCTGCCGCGGAGTCCGCGAGGGGCTCGGACGAGGCCGCGCGGGCTCCGGCCGTGGCTCGGGGCGAGGGACGTGCGGCTGGGGCCGACGCGTCGGGTCGATCGGGGCCGTCAGCGCCAGGTCGCTGGCCTCGTGCAGGGCGACGACCGGGGTCTGGTTGCCGCCCAGCTCGCGGGCCCGGCTGGGCACCTCTCGCTCGAGGTAGGCCTTCAGCTCGGCCGCCGCGACCAGGCCGTCCCGGTTGGCGTCGGCCCGCCCGCGCAGGCCCTGCAGGAGGGCGCCCGTGAATACGCCCTGGCCCGCGCGCGCGTCCTCGGTCGAGAACTGGCTC
>CALDQK010000932.1 GCA_937911525.1 uncultured bacterium | reverse complement strand
CTTCCCGGCCGCCGGCCGGGCTGGCCCTTCGCGCCCGCTCGAGGGCCCCCTGCACTCCGTGCACCCGATCGCGCTCGGCGGCGGCGCGCCGAGCTTCGTCAACAAGCGGAGCGTGTGCGTGCTCGAGAGCGAGGCCTTCGGGCCCTTGGCCCTGGTCGAGGTCGGCGCGATGGTGGTGGGCACGATCGAGCAGACCTACCGCCCCGGGCCCGTCTCGCGCGGCGAGGAGAAGGGGACCTTCCACTTCGGCGGCTCGACGGTGGTGCTCCTGGCCGAGCGAGGCCGGCTGCGCCTCGACGAGGACCTGGTCCGAAACAGCGCCGAGGGGATCGAGACCTACGTGCGAATGGGCACTCGGATCGCCCGCCAGGAGGCCGCGTGCTCCGCTTCATGAACCGCGCCAACGCGCTGACCGTGTTCGGGCTGATGAGCGCGCTCTTCGGCGCGCTCCTGGCCGTCCAGGGCAAGCTGCACTTCGCGATGGTCGCCCTGGTGGTCGCCGGGCTCGCCGACCTCTTCGACGGACCCCTGGCCCGCACGATCGAGCGCAGCGACGAGGAGAAGCTCTTCGGCCAGCGCCTGGACTCGCTCGCCGACGCGGTCTCCTTCGGCGCGGCGGGGGCGGTGATCCTCTACGGCGCCGCCCTGCACAAGACGCCCCCCGAGCAGCTGCTCTGCGTGGTGTTCGCGGCCTGCGCCGTGTGGAGGCTGGCCTACTTCGACACCGTCGGCATGCAGGCCGCCGAGGAGGGCAAGTCACCGCGCTTCGTCGGGCTGCCCACGACCTACACCGCGCTCTTCGTGCCCTTCGCGGCGCTGACCCGCATGATCTCGCCCGAGGCCCTGCGGATCGCGCTCAACGTGACGGCGCTCGTGATGGCGGTCGCGATGACCAGCTCGATCCCGATCCCCAAGCCGGGCAAGAAGAGCTACCCGCTGCTCTTGCTCCTCGCCCTGGGCGCCTTCGGCTTCCACATCGGCATGGCCCTCGGCGCGATCCCGACCTAGGAAGAGCGCGGCTGCGCCGCTCCTTCCCCTAGATGGTGGTGGGCGGAGGGCTCGCTCGGTGGCGAGTGGGGAGGGTCGGCGGAGGCGCCTGGCGTGTGTGGGGGCGATTATCTGAGAGCGTCCGAGGGGCGCCGCGCCGGCGGAGGCGCCTGGCGTGTGTCTCCGAGCCCGCGCAGGCGAAGACGCCTGGCGTGTGTGGGGGCGAATCTCTTGAGGGCGTCCAATGGGCCCGCGCCGGCGGAGGCGCCTGGCGTGTGTGGGGGCGGATCTTTTGAGGGCGTCCGAGGGGCGCAGCGCCCGCGGAGGCGCCTGGCGTGTGTGGGGGCGGATCTCTCGAGGGCGTCCAATGGGCCTGCGCCGGCGAAAGCGCCTGGCGGAGAGGACCGAGGACGGGCCGCAAGGGCGGCGGAGGAAGGCGGCTCGCCGACTAGCGAGGGCCGAACCACGTGGAGACGTCCGCGAGGGCCTTGCGCTCGAGATCGGGGACCTCGCAGCCCTCAGCCGGGTAGCCCACGGGCAGGAGCACGAAGGCGCTCTCGTTCTTGGGGCGCTCGAGGATCTCGCGCAGGAAGTTCATCGGGTTGGGCGTGTGCGTCAGCGTGGCGAGGCCCGCCCGATGCAAGGCCGCGATCAGCATGCCGGTCGCGATCCCGACCGACTCGGTCACGTAGTAGTTGCGCCGCCGCCCCGACTCGGGCGCAGGGGCGCGCACCGCGAACACCACGATCAGGGCCGGCGCGTCCTCGATGTGCGGCTTGTTGGCGTCGGTCCCGAGCGGGCGGAGCAGGTCGACCCAGTCCTCGGGCATTCGCCCGCCGTAGTTGCGCCGCTCCTCCTCCTCGGCGGCCTCGCGGATCTTGCGCTTGAGCTCGGGGTCGGTCACGACCACGAAGTGCCAGGGCTGGAGGTGCGCGCCGGAGGGCGCCGTCCCGGCCGCCCGCAGGCAGTCTTCGATCACCTCGTGCGGGACCGGCTCGGAGGAGAACTCGCGCACGGAGCGGCGCCGGTCGAGCTCGGCGTAGAAGGAGCTGGCGCGCTCGCGCATCTCCTCCTCCGAGTAGCGGCGGAAGTCGAGGGGCACGTGGGGCTGGGTCTCGTCGCTCATGGGGACAGAGATTACGGAAGGGCGCCTAGAAACAGAGCGTCGGCGTGGACGGCCCAGCGAGTAGTCTTGGGGCATGTCCGCGCCCCTGCGAGTTGGGATCGACGCCTCGGCGGCGGCCGTGCCGCGCCCGACCGGCGTCGGGCGCGCGATCGCGCAGGCGGTCGCGGCCCTGCGAGCGCGCGACGAGCTCGCGCTCGAGGTGCTCTACCGGCTCTCGCGCCTCAAGCGGCGGCGCCACTTCCTGCCTGGCTCGGCCGGCGTATTCCACGACCGCTTGAGCCTGCTCAAGGCGCGCCGGCTCGACGTGTTCCACGGGCCCGACACGCGCCTGCCGGGCTTCCCGGGGCCCGCGCTGGTGGCCACGATCCACGACCTCTCGGCGCGGCGGGAGGGCTTCTGCACCCCCCGCTTCCGCGAGACCCGGGAGCGGCACTGGGCCGCGGCCCTCGAGCGGGCCGACCTGCTCGTGACCTACACCGCCGCGGTGGCGGACGAGGTCGCCCGCGAGCTGGGCGCTGCCCGCGAGCGGATCGCGGTCGTGCCCCTCGCCCCCTCGGGTGACCTCCGCCCGCCCGCGCCCGCCGCGGTCGAGGCCGCCCGGGAGCGCTACGCGGGAGGGGCGCCCTACGTGCTCTGCCTGGGCGAGCTCAGCGCGCGCAAGAACACGGCCGCGGCGGTGCGGGCCTTCGCGGCCGCCGACCTGCCGGGGCACCGCCTGCTCCTGGTCGGCCCCGCGGGCCACGGCGTGGAGGAGGTCGAGGCCGCCGCGAGCAGCCTCGGCGAGCGCGTCGTGCGGACCTCGTATCTGGCGAGCGCCGAGGTCGCGGCGCTCTTGGCTGGGGCGGCGGCCTTCCTGTTCCCGACCCGCTACGAGGGCTTCGGGCTGCCGGTCCTGGAGGCCTTCCTGGCCGGGGTCCCCGTGGTCACCTCGCGCGACCCCTCGGTCCTCGAAGTCGCGGGTGGAGCGGCGCTCCACGCCGAAGCCGAGGACCCCGACGCGCTCGGCGCGGCCCTGACTCGCGCCGTCGACGAGCGCGAGCACTACGTCCGCGCTGGACGCGCGCGCCTGGCGGCGTTCTCCTGGGAGCGGACCGCGGCGCGGCTGGCCGCGGTCTACCAGGCGGCTCGCTCGGGCGAAGCTGCTCCTCGCGAGCTGGAGGAAGCCCCGTGCTCCCCCTGACGGGCTGCGTGATCACCTTCAACGAGGAGGACAACGTCGAGGCCTGCCTCGAGAGCCTCTCCTTCTGCGCCGAGCTGATCGTGGTCGACAGCCACTCGACCGACCGCACCCGCGAGCTGGCCGAGGCGCGCGGCGCGCGCGTGATCGAGCGCGACTGGCCCGGGCACATCGAGCAGAAGAACTTCGCGATCGAGCAGGCGACCAGCGAGTGGGTGCTCTGCCTCGACGCCGACGAGCGGGTGACGCCCGAGCTGCGCGCCCGGATCGAGGCCCTCTTCGCCGACCCAGCTGGCCTGGCCGAGGGCTACACGGTCAACCGGCGCAACATCTACCTCGGGCGCTGGATCCGCGGCGGCGGCTTCTACCCGGACAAGAAGCTGCGCCTGTTCCGCGCCGGGCGCGGGCGCTGGGAGGGGATCAACCCCCACGACCACGTCTACCTCGACCCGCCGGGGAAGGTCACCGACCTCGGCCTGGACATCGAGCACTACACCTACCGCGACATCGCCGATCACCTCAAGACGATCGACTACTTCGCCGAGATCGCGGCCCGCGAGAAGCTGAGCCGCGGCCAGCGCGGGGTCGCGCTCAACCTGCTCTTCAACCCGCCCTGGAAGCTGTTCAAGATGTTCGTGCTCCAGGGCGGCTTCCGCGACGGCTGGCGCGGGCTGATCGTGGCCGCCCTGGGCGCCTTCTACGTGTTCCTCCGCTACGCCAAGCTGTGGGAGCTGATCCACGTCAAGGGCGAACAGGCAGGCGGCGGGCAGCCGGTCAAGTACGGCCGCCGCGGCGAGCCCGAGGCGCTGCCCGCCCCTGCCGAGGGAGCGGCCGCCGAGTGAGCGAGCTCGACGCCGAGGCGCTCGTGGCGCTCTGGCGCCGGGCGGAGGCAGAGGGGACGCTCCTGGCCGAGGGGCCGCGCGGGCGCGTGCTGCGGGTCTCCTACGACGACGAGTCCGACGCCGTGCTCAAGAGCGACCGCCCGCCGGACGCGCGCAAGCGCCTGGGGGCGCTCCTGCGCGGAGCCCGCGGCGCGCGCGCCCTGAGCGCGGGCCGCGCGCTCCTCGCGGCCGGCTTCCGGGTCCCGGAGCCCCTGGGGGCCTGCGTCCACGAGGGGCTCTCGCTCCACGCCGCTCGCTGCGTCGAGGGCCCGACCCTCAGCGCGGCCCTGGCCGAGGCCGACTCCGAGCGCGCGGCGACCCTGGCCCGCTCCGCGGCGCTGCTGGCGGCGCGCCTGCACGCGGCCGGCTTCGTGTTCCGGGACCTCAAGCCGCCCAACCTGATCGTGAGCCCGGCCGGCCTGGTCCCCGTCGACCTCGACGACGCGCGCCGCTCGCGGCGCGTCCCTCGCCGGGCCGCCTGGCGCAACCTGGCGGCCCTCGACGCCTACGCTCAGCTCGGCGAGCGCCCCCTCGGCGTGCGCGCCCGGCTCGGCGCCCTGCGCGTCTACGCCGTGGCGCGCGAGGCCGAGCTCGGGCCCCTGCTGCGGGCGGTGCTGCCGCTCAGCCGAGCCAAGCTGGCGCGCTGGCGACGCTGAGTGGGCGAGCGGGTCGACGGATACGAGCTGCTGGAGCCCCTCGGCCAGGGCGGAATGGGCGTCGTCTATCGCGCGCGTGAGCTCGAGACCGGCCGCGAGGTGGCCCTCAAGCGGATCTCGGCTGACGAGATCGACGAGGACCTCTGGCTGCGCTTCGAGCGCGAGGCCTTGGCCCTGGCCCAGGTCTCTCACCCCAACGTGCTGACCGTCCACCGCGCGGGCCGGAGCCCCAAGGGCCCCTACCTGGTGACCGAGCTGGTCGAGGGCGAGGACCTCGACGCCCGGATCGAGCGCGCGGGCGCGCTGCCGCCCGCCGAGGTCGTCCGGCTGGTGCGTCCGCTCGCCAGCGCCGTCGCGGCGCTGCACGACGCCGGCATGGTGCACCGGGATATCAAGCCCGCCAACGTGATCGTTCGCCCCAGCGGGGAGCCGGTGCTGCTCGACTTCGGCCTGGTCCAGGTCGAAGGCTCCTCGCTCACGGCCACGGGCGACCTGATGGGTAGCCCGGCCTATATGAGCCCCGAGCAGGCCACGGGAGCGCGCAGCGCCGTGGGCCCCTCGAGCGACGTCTACGCCCTCGGCGCCCTGGCCTTCGCCCTGCTCTGCGGGAGGGCGCCCTACGAAGGCAGCCTCTACGAAGTGCTCGACCAGGTCGTCTCCAGGCGCCCGAGCTGGACGCGCGGCGTGCCGCGGGCCCTCCGAAGCGTCGTGGAGCGGGCCATGGAGAAGGAGCCGCAGCGGCGGTACGCCAGCGCCCAGGCCTTCGAGCGAGCGCTCGCGGAGTGGCCTGCGGCTGGGCAGCGCGCTCCGCTCGCGCTGGCGCTGGGCGCGGCGCTCCTGGCCGTGGCCGCGCTGGGAGCCCTCGCCTTCGCGCGCTCTGGCCCGCGCGTCTCGGCCACTCCTGCGCGCACCCCTGCGCAGACGCCAGTCCAGAGCACCCTCACGCCCCCGCCGACGACGGCGCCCCGCTCGCCCCTCGAGCTCCCCCCGCCCGCCAGCCTGGATCGCGCCCTCGACCAGGCGCTGGCGCGACTCCCCGGTCCAGGACTGGTCGGCGCCCGCCACCTGCCCGACGGGCGCCTGCTGGCCTGGGCGCTGGGCGCACCTGGCAAGCGCGAGGCCTCGGTGTTCGAGCTGCAGGGAGACCTCAGCGGTCAGCGCGTGCAGGCGCGGCCCGGGGCGGTATCGTCGCGGCCGTGAGCGGAAAGAGCGGGCTTCGAGTGACGGGCGGGGAGCACCGCGGGCGGGCCTTGAGCGCGCCCGCGGGCGAGCTCTTGCTGCGGCCCATGCGCAGCCAGGTCCGCCAGGCGCTCTTCAACTCGCTGGCCGAGTGGATCCCCGAGGCCAACGTGCTCGACCTCTTCGCCGGCTCGGGCTGCCTGGGGATCGAGGCCCTCTCGCGCGGGGCCGCGCGCGCCCTCTTCGTCGAGCGCGCCAAGCCCTGCCTGGCCGCGATCCGCGCCAACCTGCGCGAGCTCGGCCTCGACGAGCGGGGGGCGGTCCGCAACCACGACCTCAACCGCGGGCTGGGCGCGCTGGTCACCGCGGGCCCCTACGACCTGGTCCTGGTCCACCCGCCCTTCGAGCTGCTGGGCGAAGAGCGGCCCGGGCGCGCGCCTCAGGACCTGGACGTAGCCAGCCTGCTCGAGGAGCTGGCGACCCGAGAGGGGCTCTTGGCCGAGGACGCGCGGGTCGCCCTCGAGACGCCGCGCGGCTGGTTCGGCGAAGACGCGTTCGAGGCGCTCGAGGTCGCGCGCAGCAAGGACTACGGGAGCACGACGCTCTTGATCCTGGCGGCCCGCGGAGCGGAGGCGTGAGCCGGGAGCGCGTCGTCGCCTGCCTCTCGGGCGGGGTCGACTCGAGCGTCGCGGCCGCGCGGCTCGTCGAGCAGGGCTACGAGGTGGTGGGCGTGTTCATGCGCTCGGGCGTCTCGGGCCACTCGGTCGGCGAGAAGCAGGGCTGCTGCAGCGTGGAGGACGCGCTCGACGCGCGCCGCGTGGCGGACCTGCTCGGGATCCCCTTCTATCCCCTCGACATGGCCGAGGCCTTCGAGCCGCTGATCCAGCGCTTCGTCGACGACTACGCGCGCGGGCGGACCCCCAACCCCTGCGTGCTCTGCAACCGCTGGCTCAAGTTCGGCCACGTGCTCCGCTTCGCCGACAAGCTCGGCGCGCGCTGGGTGGCGAGCGGCCACTACGCGCGGGTCGAGGAGCGGCGCGGGCGGACGACGCTCTTGCGGGGCCGCGACCGGCGCAAGGACCAGAGCTACGTGCTCGCGGTGCTCGACCAGCACCAGCTGGCGCGGGTGCGCTTTCCGCTGGGCGAGGCCGACAAGGACGAGGTCCGCGCCGAAGCGGCGGCTCGCGGGCTGGTGCGGGTGGCCGACAAGCGCGACAGTCAGGAGATCTGCTTCGTGGCCGG
>CALDQK010000931.1 GCA_937911525.1 uncultured bacterium | reverse complement strand
TCGCGGCCGCCCAAGGGCGGCCGCTCCACGACTAAATGTGATCCATGCGGGCTAGTCGAAGCCGACCCAACGACTCTGTCCGAACCCCGCGCCGGCGCAGCTCGCTGCCGCGCTGGCCGCGTCGTGTTCATTCGACTTCGACTCAACACTCGAACCAACGGAAACGACTCATGACCATTGACCTGAACAAGGCGCGCCGCGCCTTCACCCTCCTCGAGCTCCTCGTGGTGCTCATGATCCTGGCCGCCGTGGCTGGGGTCGCCCTCCCCATGCTCGGCAACTCCACCAAGGAGACCCACGGCGCGACGGGCGCGGCAGCCCTGAGCAACGTGACCCAGGCCCTGCAGCTCCGCTCGGCGCGCGGCCTCAGGGCAGGCGGCGCGGACTTCGACTCCCTCCTGGCAGACGTGGCGGCTGGCTCGCCGAGCGTGATCCCCTACAGCATGTATGGGATGGGCGCTGGGATGGGCGGCCTCGCCAACGCCGGCCTGAGCGCGGTCGACCTGGGGTCCTTCGGGGCCGCCCGCTCCTGGGCGCCCGGGATCGACGCCCAGCGGGTGGCGGACGCCCTCCGCGCCGCCGGGATCACCCAGACCCTCGACATGGCGCCCGCGCCCGCGGACAAGACCTTCGCCAACACCCAGGGGGTCAACGCGATCGGCGCGACGCCCTCGGGCTGGATCTGTGAGGTCGATCCGAGCGCGCTGGTGACCGACCTCAACCTGCGCGCCGACCGCTACTACGTAGCCTTCGGGCTGGGGAACGACGCGGAGGTCGTAGGGAGCTCGCTCAACACCGCCCCGGTGTTCATGCCCATGTCGGGCGGCGCGAGCGACACCTACGCCAACCTGTGGGTGTTCTACGAGGTGCCCGCCGATGGCGCCGCGCGCTTCGCGGCGGCCGGAATGCCCATGAAGGGCGGCGTGCTCGGCGTCGACCACCACATCAAGGTCTACCACCAGGGACGCCAAGAGAACTGAGCCCGGGGGAGGGCGGCTCAGGGCCGCCCTCCCTCCTTCTCGGCAGATTTCCCCGGGCACGGCAGATGCCTGACGCAATGCGTGATATGGTCCGCGCCCAAGTTGGCGGGGCATTCCTCCCGCTGGCTCGAGGTCGTCACTGAAGTTGATCGTCGCGATCGTTCGACCCGAGCGCTTGGAGGCCGTTCAGGAGCGCCTGGCCGAGGCCAAGGTGTTCCGACTGACGGTGTCCGACGTGCAAGGCGTGTCCCCGGCGGGAGCCGGTAGCGCTGCTGCTGCCTACGCGGCTGGCGGCGGCGCGGGCAGCGCGTCTCCGCCCCAGCGGCGGGTCAAGCTCGAAGTGGCTGTCAACGAAGACTTCGTCGAACCCGCCGTCCGGGCGATCCAGGCGGCGGCCCAGAGCTCGGGGGGAGAGGCCGGCGACGGCGCCGTGTTCGTGCTCCCCCTCGAAGAAGCGATTCGGATCCGGACCGGCGAACGCGGTCCGGACGCCATTTGATTCCCAGAGAAGGACTCCGTCCCGTGACCCCCAAAGACGTCATCAACCTCGCCAAAGAGAACAACGTCAGCTACGTCGACCTGCGCTTCAACGACTTCCCCGGGACGTGGCAGCACTTCTCGGTCCCCGTCGACGCGCTGACCGAGGACAGCTTCGCTGACGGCTTCCCCTTCGACGGCAGCTCGATCCGCGGCTGGAAGACCATCAACGAGTCCGACATGCTCGTCGTGCCCGACCCCGAGACGGCCTTCATCGACCCCTTCACCAAGCACCCGACCCTGGTCCTGATCGGCAACATCCAGGACCCGATCACCCACCAGGACTACGAGCGCGACCCGCGCAACGTCGCCCGCCGCGCTGAGGCCTACCTCAACTCGACCGGGATCGCCGACACGGTCTACTTCGGCCCCGAGGCCGAGTTCTTCATCTTCGACGACGTGCGCTTCGGCCAGGGCGTCAACTACGGCCAGTACATGGTCGACTCGATCGAGGGTCACTGGAACAGCGACGCCGACGAGGGCCCCAACCTCGGCCACAAGCCCCGCGCCAAGGGCGGCTACTTCCCCTGCCCCCCCGTCGACGCCTACCAGGACCTGCGCACCGACATGTGCCTCAACCTCGAGGCGGTCGGGATCAAGGTCGAGCGCCAGCACCACGAGGTCGCGACCGGCGGCCAGTCGGAGATCAACTTCCGCTTCGACAAGCTGACCCGCTGCGCCGACAACTTGATGACCTTCAAGTACATCATCAAGAACACCGCCTATCAGGCCGGCAAGACCGTGACCTTCATGCCCAAGCCCCTCTTCGAGGACAACGGCTCGGGCATGCACTGCCACCTCTCGTTCTGGAAGGGCGGCTCGAACCTGATGGCGGGCGAGCGCTACGCCGGCCTCAGCGACGAGGCGCTCTACATGATCGGCGGCATCCTCAAGCACGCCCCCGCGCTGGTGGCCTTCACCAACCCGACCACGATCAGCTACAAGCGCCTCGTGGCCGGCTACGAGGCCCCCGTCAACCTGGCCTACTCGGCGCGTAACCGCTCGGCCGCGATCCGGATCCCGGTCGGCGAGAGCTCGCCCAAGGCCAAGCGCGTCGAGTTCCGCTGCCCCGACCCCTCGGCGAACCCCTACTTCTGCTTCGCCGCGATCACGATGGCGGCCATCGACGGGATCCAGAACAAGATCGATCCCGGCGAGCCCCTCGACAAGGACATCTACGACCTGCCCCCTGAGGAGAAGGCCAAGGTGCCCAGCACCCCGCACTCGCTGCACCACGCGCTGAACAACCTCGAGCAGGACCACGAGTGGCTGCTCAAGGGCGACGTGTTCACCGAGGACATGGTCCGCGCCTGGATCAACTACAAGCGGGTCAACGAGGTGGACGCGATCCGCACCCGCCCCCACCCCTACGAGTTCGCCCTCTACTACGACATTTAAGTCGTTCCCTGCGAGGCCGAGCGAAGGGCGCCAGCGCGACGCGCTGGCGCCCTGCGCGTTGGTTCTCCGCGAGACATGCGCGCCCAGGGCGCGCCAATCTTGTCTCGGCGTGAGGGACTCGCGCTTGGTGGTTCTCACATAGGACGGCGCAGAGCGCTGTTCCGGGGCGGGACCCCTTGGGCGCGCTGCTTGCGTAGCTGTTCAGGGCGGGACCTTGAAGGGAGATCCGAGTGACACTACGGCGAGACGGGAACTCGACCGCCCCCACGCGCCTGATCGCGGGCCTGCGGGAGACCGCGGCTCAGGAGACCCTCGCCCTCGAGACCCTGGCGCTGCCCGAGGGCGCGCTGAAGGACACCACGACCCGGGTCCTCCTCGACGCCACGCACGGCGAGCCGGCCCGCGCCATCGGCGCGGGAGACCTGATCTCGGAGCGCTACCAGCTCGGCGAGCTGCTCGGCCGCGGCGCCTTCGGCGTGGTGTTCCGCGCCCTCGACCGCCACACGAGCCAGCACGTCGCCCTCAAAGTCCTCAGCTCCGAGCTGACCTCCCTGCGGCGACGCTTCCGCCGGGGCGCCAAGCTGGCCACCGGGTTCCGGCATCCCAACCTGGTGCACACTCGCGCGCTGGGCCACGACCGCGACCTCGACTACCAGGTCATGGAGCTGCCAGCCGCCGCCGAGGACCTCGAGCAGGTCCTGGCGCGCGAGGGGAGGCTCCCCTGGGAGCAGGCCGTCTCGCTCACGGTCGACCTCCTGCGCGGGCTGCACTACATGCACCAGCGCTCCGTCGTCCACCGCGACGTCAAGCCCAGCAACGTGCTGCGAGTCGCCGCTGGCGGGAGGGAGATCGCGCGCCTGATCGACTACGACCTCACCAAGTCCTTCCAGGTCCAGGAGACCCAGGACTCGGGCGTGTTCCGGCTCGAGGCCGGGCCGCTGGTCTACTCGGGCAGCGCCGGGACCCCCTTCTACATGAGCCTGGCGCGCCTCCAGGGCGCGGCGGCCACCCCCGCCGACGACGTCTACGCGGCGGCGCTGATCCTCTACCAGCTCCTGAGCGGGCGCCTGCCGACGGACCAGCCGCGCGCCCCCGAGACCCTCTCCGAGCTCGAGCTGGCCCGCCTACGTCCTCCGGCGCCCGTCCCCGGCGTCCCGCTGCCGCTGCAGCGCGTCCTCCAGCGCGCCCTCGCGCCTCACCCCGAGCAGCGCTACGCCTCGGCGGCCTCGCTCTTGACCTCGCTCAAGGTCAGCCGGATCTGCTTCGCCGCCTGAAGGGATTTGGCCTAAAGGTCCCACCGCCTCCGGCCGACCATGAGATGTGTCGCGGGAGGTGGCCAACAGCCGCCTTAAACCACCGCGCTGGCGAGGGATGGGGATCATGAACAGCTCAACGGGGAATACCCTCTGCGTGTTCGGACCCCACGAGCTGATCGACCTGGAGCAGTCGACCCAGCTCATCAGCGGACGGGGCCCCTCGGCGGCCGAGCTCGGACCCGGCAAGGTGATCGCCGAGCGCTACCGCCTCGAGAACTGCCTGGGGAAGGGCGCCTTCGGCGACGTCTACGAGGCCTTCGACACCTGCTCCGAGACCAAGGTCGCCCTCAAGGTCCTGACCGCGACCAACGAGGCCATGGGCTGGCGCTTCCGCCGCGGCATGGCCCTGGCCCGCAACCTCAAGCACCCCAACCTCGTCGCGACGCGCCGCCTTGGTCAGGGGCGCGGCTACTGCTACGTGGTCATGGACCTGCCCCGCAAGGCGCAGGACCTGAGCTCGACCCTCGACCTCGAGGGCCGCTTGCCCTGGCAGGAGGCCGTCTCGCTCGCCCTCGACCTCCTGGCTGCCCTCGACTACCTGGATCGGCGCGGCCTCGTGCATCGCGACGTCAAGCCGAGCAACGTCCTCTGTATCGAGCGCCGCGGACGGCGCCACGGGGTCCTGATCGACTTCGACCTGCTCCGCACCTGGGACAAGAGCCGCAGCTGTGACTCGGGGATCTGGGACGCGGCCGCGCTGACGGTCGAGGACTCGGGCAGCGCCGGGACGCCAATGTTCATGAGCCTGGACCGGATCCAGGGCGCGGCGGCCAGCCCCGCCGACGACACCTTCGCGGCGGCCTTGATCCTCTACAAGATGCTGACCGGGCAGATGCCGACCGACGGCCCCGACGCGCCCCGCACCCTCCGCGAGCTGGAGCTAGCGCGCCTCCGCCCCTGCCCGCCCCTCGACGACCTGATCCCGGCCGAGGTCCAGCGCGTCCTCGAGCGCGCCCTCGCGCCGCACCGCCAGCAGCGCTACCCCACGGCCGGCAAGCTGGCCCGCGCCCTCTCCAAGGCCGCCCACGCCGCCGGCTACTCGTTCGGTCGCAACACCACCGTGATCCTGCGCCGCAGCCAGCTCGACCTGCCGGCCCGCCAGGCCAGCTAGTCCGCATCCCTCACCGGGCGGTCTAGCGGGCGAGGACCAAGGCCCCCAGCGCGGCGTTCGCCGCCCGCTGGACCTCGGCGTCGACCTCCGCGCTGGCCCGAGCGAGGCCTTTCACCAGGGCTGGGACCGTGCGACCCGCCCGGACCGCCGCGTCGAGGTCGAGCCCCCCCGCGGGCAGATCGACCCGGTGCGAGGCGCCAGCGGGACCTCGCCCGGGCGCCAGCTCGGCGTAGAGCTCGGCGAACCGCCTCGCCCGCCTCGGCCCGAGTCAGCAGCTCAGTCTGGAGTTCCGCCACCGCGATCATTGTCCTGTTTCCGCTGGGGAGGAGGCGAGGGGATCCCTCGCCCGCTCATCCCCTCCTTCGCGAGGGGCCCGAAAACAGAAAGAAGTGGCGCTAAGTCGTTTTGCAGCAGCCCGATTGACCCGAGTGAGCGGCCTCAGCCCTCGGCCAGCCACCCCTGATCGTGGATCCCGCGCAGCTCCCAGGCGCAGAGCAGCTCGTGCGCGCCGGGCAGGTCCCCGTAGGTCTCGCGCAGGGTCACGCACCAGCGACGCAGGGCGGCCAGGGCGAGCTGGTGGCCCTCGAGGTGGCACTGGAAGCGGGTCTCGGGCGAGCCGGCGATGTCCACCGTGCGCGGACGGCACACGGCCCGGACCTCGTCCAGGCGCGCGCGGACGCTCGTGATCCCGAGCACCAGCCGAGCCGGGGGGTAGAGGTCGAGGGCGCGCTCGAGGAGGCCGTCGATCCGCTTGAGGTTGGCGAGGAGCGCCTGGTCGACGCCCGCGAGCGCCTGGTCGGCGGCGACGCGCTCCAGCTCGGCATCGCTCCAGGCGCGCAGGTGGACCGCCTCGAGCAGGCCGAAGTCCCCTCCCTGCTCGCGCACGCGGGCCACGAGCTCGCCGAAGGGGCCGCCCATCAGCCGGGTCGCGAGGCGCAGGATCAACTCGGGCTCCTCGCGCGGCTCGAAGGGCTCGTCGAGGGGCTCCATCGTGGAGGGGTCCTGGTCCGCCACGGCCTGGACCAGGGCCGCGCGCTCGAGGCTCAGCCCGTAGTGCGCGCGCAAGACGCGCTCGATCTCGGCCAGCTGCTCGGCGACGGTCTCGCGCCCGTGGACGCTGCAGTCGCGCGCGTCCTTCCACTCGCCGCCCTCGGTATGGAGCGCCTGCAGCCCCTCCTGGGCGCGGATCGCGAGGTCGCGCACCGCGAGGGGGGCCAGCTCGGCCGAGATCGCGCGGGTCGCGGCCAGGAGCTCGCTCCAGCGCTCGGCGGCCATGTCGGCGTGCCACTCGCGCCGCTCGACGAGGGTCTCGAGGCGCCCGCGGCGCTGGCTGCCCGACCCCGAGAGCGAGTTGGACCAGAACAGGATCCGGTCCTTGATCGACATCGAGGCCCGGATCGCCTCGCTGCGGCGCCCGAGGTTGGCGCTCAGGGCCGCGTGATCGAGGGCCTGATCGCGCAGGTCGGCGTCGAAGCCCTCCTCGAGGAGCGTGAAGAAGCGCCGCTCGAGCAGCTCACGCGGCGACTGGCGGCGCCCGATCGCGGGGTCGCTCAGGTCGGCGGTCACGGTCAGGGGCAGGGGCACGGCCGGGAAGGCCTCGCCGAAGCTGGTCAGCAGGCGGCGCAGCGCCGCGAACACCAGCGCCTGGGGCGCGATCACCTCGCGGTCGCGGATCCGCCCGTCCGCCTCGAGGGCCGCCACCCGCTCGACGCGCAGCAGGCTGACCACGCCCAGGGCCTCGGCTGCGCGCTGGTGGATCGCGAGCGGCGGGTAGGCCACCAGCGCCGCGTAGAGCTGGCCGCGGGTCCGCTCGAAGCTGGCCCGCAGCTCCTCGTCCGCCCCGGCCAGGGCGTCCTGCGGCCCGCTCGAGCGGCGGAAGCGAGACAGCCGCTCCAGGAGCGAGCTC
>CALDQK010000930.1 GCA_937911525.1 uncultured bacterium | reverse complement strand
GCTCGCGTACTGGCTGAAGCGCTCGCCGGCCAGAATGTGGTCGAGGATCACCAGCGTGCCCAGGTCCTTCTGTGACTCCAGGCTAAAGAAGGCAGGCAGCCAGCAGAGGGTGTGGCTCCGATCGGACTGCTCCTCGAACTGGCGCAGGTGGTTGACGTCGTCGAGGGGCGTCTTGCCGGCGTCGTCGAAGGGGAAGTCGATCACCAGCTTCCAGGTCGGTTCCTGGGCCCGCAGCGACTCGAAGGGGAGCTCACGCACGTTGCCGAACAGGACGTCGACCTCGCGGGCCGTCCCCCGCCAGGTGAAGGAGTGGCGGACGAACAGCTCGTTGCTAGAGAGGCCGAGCTGCCCAAAGATCAGCTCCTGGATCTTGCGCCGCTTGTTGCCGCGGTTGTCGTGGACCTTGGCCTTCTCGAGGATCGACTCGGTCTCCACGCCCGAAACCTGGACCGAGAAGGTGGGGTTGGTGTCGGGGCCTGTAGGCCGGATTTCGCCTACCTGGCCTGCCCACTTGCGCAACTTCGAGAGCACGATCTGGGCCTCGCGGCCAGGAATGGGGGAGCGGATCGTGCCGTGGTTGAGCGCGGCCAGCTTCGGAGCCGTCAGGTTCTTGAGCGTTTCGACCTCAGGCACGAGGGCCGCCAAGAGTAGGGTCTTGAGTAGGCGAGCGTCGGCGAGGAAGGCCCGGGCCTTGGCATCTTCCGCCCCAGCCTTACGCACTTGCTCCCAGCGCAGATCGTGCTCCTTCTCAAGCAGTGGCAGGAGCTTGCGGTGATAGAGGTCCTTGGCGTTCTTGAAGTGGATCGCCATATCGGCCGAGAACGGCTCGTCGCCCTCACTGATCAGGTCGAACAGGTCGCCCACCGGGACCAGGTGCCCCAGCGCGAGGGTCTCGCGGTTCTGGGACAGATACATGACGAGCATCTTGATCGCAGTCCGCTCGCGCTGGAGCGCGGAGGAGACGGCGACCAGGGTCTGCACGAAAGCGGGCGAGAAGGGGTAGACCTTCCTGAACAGGTCGCGGTCGGCCTGGCTGGTGAGGAGGACGTCCATGACGTCTTCCCGCACGCGAGTGGTCTTCTCGAAGTCCTCCTCGATCTGCTGGCGGGCCGCGGTGCTCTTGGGTTTGAGAAGTCGCTTCTGCGCGATCTCGGGGAGGTTGCGGTCCTCGAGGTTGATTCGGCCGAAGCGGCCCTCCCACCACTGGAGGACGTCCGCGAAGCTGAGGTGTTCGGCGCCCGGCACGTGGTCGCCCACCAGCTCGCGCAGGTCGCGCTGACGAGCGATCAGGCTCACGATCGGGATCGGCCGGTCGGCGGTGGTGGCCTCGACCAGCTTGGCGACCTTCTGGCCTTCGCGCGTCACGAAGGCCTGGTCGCCCATGTGGCTGGCGAGCCACAGGATCAGCTCGTCCAGGAACAGGATCACCGCGTCATAGCCGAGCGCCTTAGCGTGCTTGGCGATCGCCGAGAGCCCGTCGTCGAGGGTGACAAGGTGCTCGCCCTCGGCCGCCAGGCGCTGGTAGGCCGGGAAGTGGGTCTGGACCAGGTCGCTGACCAGGCTTGCGCGCTGGTCGGAGCGGGGGGCTGCCTTGAGCGCGGTTTCAAAGCTCTCGGCGTCCCAGGTCGTATCGAGTTCGCCCCAGTCGTCGTCCTCGTCGTCCGAGTCCTCACCTTGGGCACCGCTGTTGAGGACGCGGAAGAAGGTCTCATCGCCCATGTTCGAGCGGGCGGTCTGAGCGTTCTCGAGCAGGTCGTCCGACTGATAGACCGCGGGCAGAGGCGCCTTGGGGTGGATCCGGCGCACGTAATCGACGTAGCCGCCAAGAATGGCAGACTCCATACTCTTGGCACCGATCATGTGATACGGCGCGAGGAGGAAACGTTTGCCCTCGATCCAGCTCTGGTGCTTGGTCAGCAGCGGCTGCAGCTCTGCGACCGACCGGGCAGCAGGGTGGCCGCGGAGGAGTAGGTGCAGCACAGCCATGAAGTGGCTCTTGCCGCAGCCGAAGCTCCCGTGCAGGTAGGTCGACTTGCTGCTGTTCTGGTCGACGGCGCCCTTTACTAGATGCAGCGCCTCGTCGAAGCACTCGACGAGCTGAGGCGTGACGACGTAGTTGTCGAGAGTCGCCTTCGCGTGGTCGTCGGTGATCCCCTCAGTCAGGCGCAGGACGAAGTCGCCCTTGTGCACCTTCTCGGGGATGTTGATGAGGTCCTTGATCAGCGTGGTCATGAACCCTTCTTGGAGGTGCGCTGCTTGCCGGTGGACTTCTTCTTTGTCTTCCGCTTCTTGCTGCGCTTCTTCTTGAGCAATTCCTTGGGAGGTTCCCAGGAGGCGAGGTTGTCGGGGGTTAGCTCGAGGGCGCGGGCTTCCTCTTCCACGAAGCTGCGGAAGTAGTCGCCGAGACCGGTTCCGTAGGTGGGGTCGAAATCGTTATGCCACTGGTCAAGCCATGGCAGGAGCTCGTGGAGGGCAACGAGGAGCGGAGTCAGGCGCTTGGGAGGCCAGCCGTCCTGATCCTTGCGCTCGAGGTAGTAGGCGGCGATCGCCTGGGCCTGCTGAAGGTGGTCCCAACCAGCCCAGCCGAAGACGGGGGTCGGGTCCTGATCGCGCTCCGCCCCAGAGAAGTGGCTGAAGCGCTCCTTGGGGACGTCGAGCTTGCCGCGCTGACGCCAGTAGACGGACTGGCGGAAATCAGACGACTTGTACTTGGGCGGGGTCGGGATCGGGCCAATCCGACGGCGCTTCTCCTCCGCGGACTGCTCGGGAGACAGCCGCTCGGGGTGGTCTTTGGGGAGGGCTGTTCGAGCGTCGACAGCGTCTTCGAGTCGCTGGAGCCGCCAGGTCTCAGCCCAGGCGGCTCGCTTACGCAGGCCGGACTGCTTGTAGCGGAGGGCCTTCTGGGGAGGGACGGCCTCGGCCAGGCACAGCTCGCTTATGAGGGCGACGAGGTCTACTCCTTCGTGTCCCCGGTAGAGAGCGGCGACCTGGTTAAACTCAGTGTTCCTGTGGAGTCGGTCAGCTAGTTGGGCTGCGCTTTGGAGCGCAAAGGGCTCGGGCCACAGAGCCGGTTCCTCCAGCCGGTCGAGGAGCCAATCTCGGCAGGACCGCTCGAGTCGCTTCTGGAAGGACTCGGTGTTCCAGCGGCGTTTGTACTCGGGCCGCTCGATGAGACGGATGCTCTTGTTCTCTTCCATGGCGTTGAGCCGGCGCTCGACGAGCGCCCGGTAGTCTTCGGGCCAATGGTTCGGAATCTCGGTGGTTGGAGTCGAGCCGTGGCGAGCGAACCACTTCGTTTTCACT
This sequence comes from uncultured bacterium, assembly GCA_937911525.1. GTDB lineage: Bacteria > Planctomycetota > J058 > J058 > J058 > NORP233. Next base: position 7,601 of record CALDQK010000930.1, on the reverse strand, counting down.
TCGCCGGCCGCCTGTCGGCGTGCCAACGCGATCTCGAAAGCTCGTTCGCCTGGACGCACTTCCGGGAGGGAGTCAAGACTAGGAGCGCAGAGCTCTTCTTCGAGGAGGCCCTGGATCCCATACACCCGCCAATCGAGTTCCTCCTGGACCGCGATCATGTGGAACTGGAGCCGTCGTATCTCCTGTTCTCGAGAGGCAAGGTCGATAGGGCTTGACAGAGTCAACTTCGAGAGTCTTGACGCTGTGTCGTCCAGCCGTGAGGACAGGTCGAGCGGAGACTCTCTTGATAGCGGGAGCGTCGCGAGTTTCGTGCCGTCATGCTCATAGGAGTCAAACTCCGCCTCACCGGTCGTTCGTGCACCGTGCTGGTCGGTCGAATCGCCGCGATTAAAGAACGTCTGTTTCATCCAGAAACAGGCGACCGAGCTGTTCAGCTGGCCCAGGAGCGCGATGTGGTCGTCCTCGCTGGCGTCGGACCCGAGCTTAATGACCGGCGCAGTCTGCTTGAACACCCTGCCGCCACGATCGAGGACGAAATGGTTGTGCGTGGCGACGAAGGCGAAGGCGATCAGGCGGCGAGCGGTAACACGCTCGCCAATGAACTGCAGAAACTCGTACCAAAGCTTGCCGTGTTCCTCAGCCGTCTTGCCGAACATCTTTCGGGCTTTGAGACCAGTGCGATGGCGCCAGAGCAACTGGTCCAATCGTGGAGATATCGGTAGCGGTGCTCCGCGCACACCATTGTCGTCCTGCACGTACGGGTAGATCACCGCATCGTCGGTCGCAATAGCCCAGTCTCTTACGCAGTCACCCACGACGAACGGCCGATGAGGCAGAGCCTCGCGTTTCGCGAGCCGACTCGGCACGACAAAGAAGTCGTCCTCAGCAGTGATCGCCATGAACCCGATGGAAGAGATTCGATCGCTCAGAGTTTCGTCGCACCCCGCCTCCAGGCGCGCCTTGAGCTCCGCGGCGCCGCCCCCCCCTAGGCTCCAAGGGTGCTTGTGGAACACAGCGCGCTCGACATCATCGACGCTAACGAAGTCGCTCTCCGAGCCCGGGCGGTCTATCTGGTCGACGATCGCCGACCAAACTTGGCCGTGGGCTGGGTCACTGGGGGTGCTCGGCTCTCCACGGATGCCGCGAACCGCACGGATGGTGGGAGCAGTGGGGGTGCGGCTGCGACCTAAGAGGATCACCGTAGGCGTGCCATGACCAGGGATGTAGGCGCCCGACGTATCGGTGACGTGGGTCAAGTCCCAACGGGGTAAGAACTCCTCGATGAGCTTCTTGCCGAACTCGCGCTTCATGAACGAGTTGGCCGTAATGAGCCCCACGAAGCCCGCTCGGGCGGGAGCGTCCTGGTCGGAAGAGGCGGCGAGGGAAAAGCAGCGCTCCTTGAAGGGGACTGCCAGCGAGTATTTCATGTGGCAGGCGCCAAAGAGCTTGCGATACGCCTTGTTGAGCGCCTTGTCCTTGGGAGTGATGTATGGCGGGTTCGCGACCACAACTTGGTAGTTGCGCCCCAGGAGGCGACGCAGCACTTCAGGATCCTCGACGGGGGTCAGGTGCCCGAGCGGTGACATCCCGTCCAGATAGAGGTTGAGCGCGTGCTGATCGCTTGGGGGCGGCCCATGGAGGAGTGAGTCACCGACCGCGAGTTGAAGTGTGAAACCGGGCGCCTGACTGAGCTGCGTGATCCCGCAGGCGCGTAGGGCCGCAAGCAGTAGGCGGAAACGGGCAATTGCGATGGCGAAGGGGTTGAGATCAACTCCAGCCACCCCGTCGAGGGCTCGCTGGGCGAGGGCCTGAGGGTTGGTGCCGGGCTTATGTTGGATCCAGCGGACGAACAGCCGCTCGAAGGCGCCCAAGAGGAAGTGGCCGCTGCCGCAAGCTGGGTCGATCAGGCGAGTCTGTTCAAGCCCGAAGACTTCTAGTGCTGGTTCGAGAGTGCGGTCGAGGATGAATGATTCAACGAACTCCGGGGTCTGCAGCAGCGCGTAGCGCTTGCGAGCCAACTGCGAGAGATCCTGGTACAGGTCGCCTAGGAAGCGCGTGTCCCACTCGGAGTCGGTGAAGTCGTGGATCAGCTTCCCCGAGTCCGGGTCGAGCTTGCGCCAGAACTCGAGCAAGGCCTTGGCCCCATCGGCCGTAGGCGGCAGCAGCCAAAGCGGGTTGTGTCCTTCACTCAGCAGCCGATCCAGGGCGGGAAGCTCCGCTAGGCGGTGGAACACGTCCTCAAGCAGCTCGCGGTGGCTGAGCTCAGGGTTCTCGCGGAAGAAAACGATCTCCTCATCGCGGGCGCGAGCCAGGGCGTCGCCAGGGCCGGACAGGCGCGGCGGGGAGACGAGCTTGTTGTCTTCGAGGAACCGAGCGAACACGGTGGCAAGGACCCACGAGGAGGCGACCTGGTCAAGGCGCAGGTCGAGCCAGGTTGTGTAAGGGTCGCCGGTCCGTCCCTCCCTCTTCTCGATCGCGTGCTCGGCTTCCAGAGCCTCGACCAGGGCCGGGACCTCCTCGAGGCGCTCGCGTAGCGACGCCTCGAGAAGCTTGACCTGCTTCTGCAAGTCCGAGAGCAGGGCCTGGCGATCGATCACGGACGGGACTCCTGGGCAGGGCTTGCGGCTGTGGAGCCGGCACGGTGCACATTCAACAGCCACGACGCGGGTAGCCGCGTCCACTGGGCGCCGGTGATGACGGGAACGGCCTTGCCGTCGAGGACGGGAAGGGGGTGCTGGGCGTCCTGGGGGAGGAGCAACCACAGCCCGTGCAAGCGGGTCTCCCCAGTCCCGGTGCGGGCGCTGAGGGCGTCTCTGAGGGACTCGAGGGTGTCGAGGCGGTCGTAACGAGCCAGCAGGCCAGGCTCGGTGAGCAGAACAACACCGTCGGTGGCGAGGAGCTCGGCCTGAAGCCCGTCGAGGGCCCAGCCGACCAGCTTGAGCAGCTTCGGCCAACGCTTGCCATCGGGTCCAGCGGCGTCAGCCGCAAGGACGGTCTTCCAGCTGACCTTCTTCTCCTCGGCCACGGTGCGGAGGTGCCGCAGAAGCGCGGCCTCGAGGCTGAGCTCGCTCACCTGAAAACGGAGGAGCTCCTCGCGGGCACGGGAGAGCTGGCGGGGCTCCACAGCTAGGACGAGGAAGGCGCCCTCTTCGGCGGCGCGGTGGAGCCGCTCCTCGAGCTGGCGGGCGTCGGCGACCTCGGGGGTGAGTTGGACGGGCGCGTCGAGGGCCGTGCCGAGGCGTGGCTGGAGGGAGGAGCGCGAGCTGAGCCCGACCGTGAGCTGTGTGCGCAGCTGATACTTGCCGTGGTCGGAGCTCCAGCCGAGATCCAGGCCCGCTTGCTCGAGCAGGTGGTCGAGACTTGGCCGGGGCGGGAGGGGCTCCGCTTCCGGGTAGCGAGCTGCGATCCGCTGGCGCACGTCCTCTTCGGTGAGCGACTTGGCGCCCAGGAGCGCGCCGCGGGCGAGGTTGAGGGCGCGCTCCGCCGGCAGGTTGCGCGGGTAGAGCTCGAGCCGGCTCGACGACGCAGCGGTGCGGGAAGCCGCTGCCGAGAGGCGGACGAGCCGCTCCGGGCTGAGCGCGTTGAGCCCGTCAGGCCCGTTCACGGCTCGCAGCTCAGCCTCGACGCGAGCGGGAGAGGGGAGCGGGTCGGCGTTGGCGATTCGGTCGGCGACCCTGCCCAGGCGTTCGGCGTAGTCCAGCGCGGCTTGGGCCTCGACGTCTCCGTCGTGCGCCACGAGCAGCACCAGCCCCGAGCGACGGACCGCCCAGCGCTGGTCCTTGCGGAGCCGCTCCGTCTCGAGCACCGCACGGGCCACAGCACGGGCCGAAGGGATCCGGGTCGCCTCGGGCGCCTCCTCGCCACGCAGCGCGAGGAGGGCCCGCTCGAGCTCGGTGAGGGTGGCGATTCCACCCTGGCCCTCCAGCAGCTCCACGAACGTCTCGCGGAGGGCCGTCAGGCTCTTGAGCTTCGCCCAGCGCTTGCGGGCGGCATTGAGGATCTGAGAGATCCGGCCCCGAGTGACGCCCACCGCCTTGGCAACCTCCGCCTGGCCGGGCCAGGGGCCGGTGGGCGGCTCCGGGAGGTCGTCGAGGCCGAGGTGGAACTGGAGGGCCTCGCGAGCCCGGACGTCGGACTTCTTCTTGCCGCGGGGGAGCAGCCGTGCCGCCAACTGGTCGAGCGGAAGCGAGTCAGGCCCTTCGGCCTGGGTGTCGGTGTCCGGCGCGGGGGTGGGCGGACCCGGAGGCGGCTCGGACTCGGGGAAGGCCTCGCCGAGAAGGTGGATCACCTCCAGGACCTCGCGACGCGTCTTGTGGCCGACGCCACGCATGCTCGCCAGGCGAGAGGCGCGGACCGCGAGGGCCTCGCTGATCGTGACCACGTTGACGCGCTCGAAGGCCTCCTGGACGCGGGAACCGAGCGGCAGAGCCGTCAGCGGCGTGTCCCGGGTGGCACCGTCCAGGGCCGCCTGGAGCGTGGCGGCGTCGACGCCCGTCAGGGGCTCGCCCTCGGCGCTGGCCTCCTGGAAGGCTTCCTTCCAAGCGCGCCGCAGTTCGAGGGCGTTGTCGAAGCGCTCGCGGAAGTCGCGGCTCAGCGCCTTGCGGAAGAAGGTAGTCAGCCCCGCGCGCAGGGGCGCTGAGAAGAGATCGCTCTCGATCGTGACCTCGTTGTCGATTAGGGCCGGGTCGCTCTGACCGTCGCCCCAGATCGGCAGCGTTCCCGTGGCCATTTCGTAGAGGACGACGGCGGCGGCGAAGCGCTCGGCGTGGACGTCCCAGCGCTTGGCGGGGCGGAGGGGGAGGAAGGGGTCGAGGTAGCCCGGGGTCCCGACGCGGATCTGCTCGAGGGGGGCCCGGGAGAGCGAGAAATCGAACAGGACGAGGCGGAGGGACTTTTGCTCGCGGGGAGCTACGCCGAGGTTCTCGGGCTTGAGGTCGCGGTGCGGAATGCCCTCCTGCTCGAGGAAATCCACGGCGTCGAGGAGGTCGTCGCCGAAACGCTCGAGCAGGTCCCGGCTGAGGCGCCCGTCGCGGCGGAGGCGATCGCGCAGCGTGAGCGGGCCGCCCGACTCCAGCAGCAGCCCGACCCGGTCCCCGATATCGGTGACCTCGTGGAGGGCCACGATCCGCGGGTGGCGCAGCTTCTGGAGCACTTCGCTCTCGTCGCGCAGGCGGTCGTTCTGCTCTGGCGAGAGGGCCAGCTTGAGCACGTGCTGCTGCCCGTCGCGCTCGACAAGGAACACGCGCGCGGTCGAGCCCGTGCCCAGGTTCTTCAGGACCGTGAAGCCCCCCGGCAGGAGGTCGCCCTTGCGGGCCTCGAGCGGATTGACCTCGTCTTCGGGCGCCGGGCTGGTTAGCTCGTCCTCGGCGGCCTCCAGGCAGTCAAGGAAGTCCTTCACGGAGTCTAGACGGACCGTGAGGCGCGGATCGGTGGCCCACTGGACCAAGTCAACCAGGCTCGGGACTACGCCGTCGGCCGTCTCGGTGAGCTGGAGCCCGCGGGGCTCGTTCTCGCCGTTGCCGCCGCGAAGCTTGGCGTAAAGCTCCAGGGCGTTGGCGGCCGGCGCCTGGCCCGTGAACAGGCGGTAGGCGATCGCGCCCAGGGAGAAGACGTCGGCGCCCTCGTTGCAGGCGTGGGGGCCAGCGTGCGCCTCGGGCGCCATGTAGACCATGGCGCGCTCCTCGATCAGCTCGTCGGGATGCGAGGTCCCCGTGAACCCGCGGGAATGCGAGCCCGATCCCTGCTTGCTAGCCCGCTCGCGGGTAGCGGCCTGCCAGTTGAAGATCTGCAGGCGCGGCGAGTCGCTGTCGGCGTCGCGGACGAGCACGCTTTGAGGGCTGAGGGCGCGGTGGACCAGCTTGTTCTCGTGCGCATAGGCCACTGCCTCCGCGAGCTGGCGGAGGATCTCCAGCCGGCGGTCGACGCCCAGGTTCGCCCCCTTGCCCTCGAGGTAGTGGTCCAGGCGAACCGCGTCAGGGTCGTGCTCGAAGATCAGCGCCGGGCCGAGCTCGGCCTCGGTGTAGCCGACGGCCTTGAGGATCCCGGGGTGCTCCACCCCCTCCAACGAGGCAAACTCCCGTTGGGCGGCTCGCGAGATCGTGGCCTTTCCCTCGGTGACCCCCGAGCGGCCGACCCCGAACACACGGATCCGTCGCTTGGTCTTCTTCAGGCTGGTGTGGGCCGCCTCGAAGTCCTGGTAGCCGGGCCCCTCGTAGAGGAGCTTCTCGAGCACGTAGTCCCCCACGCGCAGGGCTCGCGCGGAGCGGCGGATCCCGGCCTGCTCCATCGCCCGGCTGATCGCCTTGGCCTGCGGGGCATTGATCGGGGTGTAACCCCGCCGCTGGTATTCCTCGGGGCTGACAAACTTGAGCGCGTGGACGATTCCCGGGATGCGACCCTGCTTGGCCGCCGGGTGGGCGTCCGCGTCGCGGCGGCACACGCCGTGGAGGGCATGCTCTGGCAGCTTGATCTTGACGTCGGGCGCCGAGAGGAAGATCAGCGCCTTGAGAAACGGGAGCCGCTCGTTGCGGACGGCCTTCTGCCGTTGGAGAAGGCTCTTCAGCTTCTTGACCTTGCGGTTCGCGAGCAAGAGCGGGTTGTCGACGACCTTGACCCGCCCCTCAGGGTTCCGCCAGCTCCAGGTCCCAGCGTCGCCCGAGATCTCGCCAGGCCAGCTCTTGATCTCGATGAAGAAGAACCCCTTGGGGGTCAGGACAAGGAGATCAACCTCGTTGACCGACCCGTCGTCACCGATGAACTCGAAGTTCGCCCAGGCACGGTAGGGCTCGCAGTCCGGCAACCGCTCACGGATGAACTGCAGCGCCTCTTGCTCCCAAGGGAACTGAGACTCGGTGATCGTGTTCCAGCGCGAGGACGTGCTGCCCATGCGATTTCGACACCCTCGAAAGTCCGGAAACAAGCCAGCATGGCAATGGAGGCCGAGCTTACGCTCTCGCAACTCCTTTCACCACTAGGCCACGGCGGAGCCTGCCCTTACGAGAGCATACAGAGCCTGCGGCACGCTTCGTGCCAACGCCTGGGCCAGTTGGCCGACAGGTCAGCGGCTACCGATAGTCTGCAGTGCATGACCGGGGTCGGCGCACATTTCCTGCAGGACCTTCATCCTAACTGGGCGCAGGGCAGCCCGTGGCTCCGTGCCGACTCGCCAGCGCATGGGCTCGGGATCGACGTTGAGCGGGCGGTTCGGCAGCTTGAACGGCTGTTTCCGGTGTCGGTCTGTCGCCGGGTCATGCGGCGCAGCAAGGGGGAACCGACAGCGGAGATGAGGTTGATCTACCCCCTGCTGATGCGAAGTGGGTGGATCCAAGTCGCCGCGGCCCCGCTCCTCTTCCTGGGAGCCGACCTGGGCGAGTGCGCAGGCTGGGAGGACCACAAGCCCCTCGTCAAGCGCCTCAGGAGCCCGCAGCAACACCTGCAGGCTCGGTTCGAGGTCGCACTCTGGGCCGGAATGCTCCGAGAGCGGGTAGCTGCCACTCGGATCGCGGAAGGAGTTGGCAAGTCGGCTGACTTCGAGCTGTCAGAGGTGGGCGTTCGGGGCGTCGTTGGTGGTGCGGTCGGCGAAGGCTTCGGGGATGGATGGA
>CALDQK010000929.1 GCA_937911525.1 uncultured bacterium | reverse complement strand
CCCCTGCAGGAGCCCCTGGTCGAGCTGGTCGACGCCTGCCTCGAGCTGAGCGGGGCCGAGCGGGGCTTGCTCGTGCTCGAGGGCGAGGCTGGCTGGGAGGTGGCCGTGGCTCGCGGGCGCGGGCGCGTGGAGCTGGGCGACCCGCTCGACTACGCCACCACGATCGCGGCCGAGGCGCTCGCCGAGCGGAGGGCCGTGCACCACGTCGTCGACGAGGAGGGGGCGCTCAGCCCGAGCGCTGACGCGCTCGGACTGCGCGGGGTGCTCTGCGCTCCGCTGCTGGGCGAGGACGTCCCCCAGGGGGTCGTCTACGTGGACTCGCGCCAGGCTGGGCGCTTCGACGAGGCGACCCTGGCCTTCTTCGGGGCGCTGGTGACGCAGCTCTGCGCCGCGCTGCGCAACGCGGCGCTCTATCAACGGGTCCTCGAGCACAACGTCGCCTTGCGCGAGGACCTGGCGCGCCGCCCGCGGGTCGCGCTGGGCGGGGGCGACTACGAGGGTCTGGTCGGGCGCTCTCCGCCAATGAGGGCGCTCTTTCAGGCCCTGAGCAGCCTGGAGGGGGTCTCGAGCCCCGTGGTGATCGAGGGCGAGAGCGGCGCCGGGAAGGAGCGCGTGGCGCAGGCGATCCACGCCCGCTCGGCCCGCGCTGGGGCGCCCTTCGTGCCGCTCAACTGCGCGGCGATCCCGGCCGGGCTCTTCGAGAGCGAGCTCTTCGGCCACGCCAAGGGCGCGTTTACGGGGGCGCACGAGGCGAGGGCGGGCGCGTTTCGGCGCGCCGAGGGGGGGACCCTCTTCCTGGACGAGATGACCGAGTTGCCGCTGGAGGGCCAGGCCAAGCTGCTGAGAGCGCTTGAAGCGGGGCGCGTGCGGCCGCTGGGCGAGAGCGACGAGGTGCCCGTTGACGTGCGGGTTCTCGCGGCCACCAATCGCTCGCTGCGGGCCTGCGTCGACGAGGGGAGCTTCCGAGAGGACCTCTTCTATCGCCTGGCCGTGTTCCGGCTGAGGGTGCCGGCCCTGAGGGAGCGCGCCGGCGACCTCCCCTTGCTGGTGGACCGGATCCTGGCGGACCTGGCGCTCGCGGGCTCGCCCGCAGCCGGCGTCTCGAGCGAGGGGCTGCAGGCGCTGGCGGGGCGTTCGTGGCCCGGAAACGTGCGCGAGCTGCGCAACACCCTCGAGCGCGCTGCGGCCTTGGCGCGCGGGGGCGTGATCGGGGTGGAGCACCTGGGCGCGGAGGAGCACGGACCCGCCGGCTCCGGTCTGGAGGGTTTGCTCGAGCGCCCGCTGCGAGAGGCCAAGCAGCTCTTCGCGCTCCACTACGCCCGTCGCTGCCTGGCGGAGGCCCAGGGCTCGGTGGCGGCCGCCGCTCGGGCGGCGGGCGTGACTCGGCAGACCTTCTATCGGGCCCTGGCCGAGGGCGAGAAGCTCGAAGCGGAGTGATTGCGGACCACGTGTCCGAAAATCACCCAGCGCGCGTCCGGCGATCACTCGACTTTGGGCTTAAGTCCATATCTTGCTTTAGGTACGGGGGGTGCACAGGGCAGGGCGGAGGAAGTGACCGTGAAGCTCCCAACCCTTGCCTGTGCTCTGTTCGCTGTTTCGGTGGCCCCTGTTTACGGGCAGCAGGCCCGAGGGTCGAACCCTGCCGCGTCGAGCGAGCGCCAGGAGGCCGCCAGCCCGCGCTTGTCGCGTCTGATCGGGAGCCTGCGCGGCTCGTCTTCGGTCCGGCGCTTGTTCAGCGGGATCGCGGGCCTCGACGGTCTGCGGCTCAGCGGCGCTCAGGTGCAGGCTACCCTGGGCGGCCTCCCCGAGCGCCTCGTGGTCAGCCCGATCCGGCGAGCGCTGAGCGGGATCGAGTCCCTCGCGGTCCGCGCGGGGGTGATCGACATGCGCCGCGAGGAGCCGCTGACGCTGCGCCACCCGCAGGGGCAGGTCTGCTTCGCGACGCACTCTCGCTTCAGCTTCCGCGACGGCCAGTTCCTTCCCTATCAGGGCGTCGAGCAGCGGGACTCCTTCGGTCGGCTCCAGCGGCACGGAGCCAGCCAGCGCTTGCAGGGGCTGCTCGGGCTGGGGCCGAGCCCGGCGCCCAGCTCGACCTCGACGGCTCTCCTGGTTCCGCGCGCGTCGGCGAGCCCCTTCGGCCAGCCCGGTCTCGGTGGGCCGCTCAGCGGGGCTGCGGAGCCCGTGCCTCCGGGCGGGATCGAGGTCGCGCAGCTGCGCGAGATCATGCCTCGCTTGTCCGCTGAGGAGGCCGCGGAGGTGTTGCCGCATCTCAACCGGGCGCTGGTCGAGGCCGAGATCAACACGCCCCTCCGTCAGGCAGCCTTCCTGGCGCAGGTCGCGCACGAGAGCACGGACCTGACCGACTGGGTGGAGCAGGGCGGTCGGCGCTACTTCGACCGCTACGAGCCGGGGACTCGCCCGGGGCGCCGGGTGGGGAACACGCAGCGGGGCGACGGTTATCGCTTTCGCGGGCGGGGTCCGCTGCAGCTGACGGGCCGGGACAACTACACGCGGGCTGGGCGCGACCTGGGCCTCGACCTGGTGGGCGACCCGGACCAGGTCGCGACCCCTTCGGTGGGCTTTCGCACGAGCGCGTGGTACTGGAACCAGCGCAACCTCAACCGGATCGCGGACCGGGGCGACTTCCGCCTGCTGACGCGTCGGATCAACGGCGGGTTGAACCACTACTCCGAGCGCGCGGCGATCTACATGCGGGCCCGGCGGGTGCTGGGCGCCTAGCGCTTCTGCTCGTTGAGGGCCCAGTCCCACTCGAGGTAGTCGACCTTCATGTCGGGTGAGAGCTTGGCGGCGAGGTCCTTGGGGGCGTAGCGCATGATCCACTTGAGGTGGGCGCGCTTGCTGCCTTCGCCGAAGTCCTTGCCGAACCAGTTGAAGATTTGGCTGACCTTGGCGGTGCTGCCTTCGACCTTCAGGCCGCGGGTCGTGCTGGCGAGCCACACCCGCACGTTGTCGTCGAGCTGCGCGTCGAGCTTCTCGGGGCGGTAGGCCTCGGGTCGCAGGGGCGGGCAGCCGACCGAGGCGCAGACGATCGCGGCGTGGATCCGGGGGTCGCCCATGGGCCGGAGGATCTTGTGCTCGATCTCATTGAGCGAGCGCTTCTTCTTGCCGAAGCGGTAGTCCTTCCAGACGTCGTAGCCCTTGCTGTTGAGGTCCTTGATGGACTTCACCGGGTAGCGCTCCACGATCGCGCGCAGGGTCACCGCGTTGTAGACGTTGATCCAGTAGGCCTTCTTGGCGGCCCCCGCCAGCTTGTGCGCGTCGACCTTGGCCAGCTTGGCGACCACCCGCTCGAGCGTCTGCTGGTCCTTGGCCTTGAGGGCGCCATAGTCGACCAGGCCTTCTCGGTTGACGTGACGCTTGAGCAGCGCGTCGAGCTCGTCGTAGGGGCCGGCCGTCACGAGCGAGGCGCCGAGGAGCAGCAGGCAGGGGGCGAGCAGAGCGCTGAGGCGGGGGTGGATCATGGTTCTCTCGTAGTCCGTGGGCCCCAGGGTATTCGCGTCGGGTGAGCAGGTTACTCCCCCCAGATGTCTCCTGGCGAGCGCCTCCGCGGGACGAAGGGGCAGATCTTGCCCACGCGACCTCACGGCGGCGCAGGCGGCGCTCCGCAGCAAGTCGCCGCTGGTTAGGCTGGCCGGGTGAGCGTCGCCCCACCCGTCTTGGTCCGTCGGCTGCCGCTGGCCCTGCTGCTGGAGTATCGACGCTCCATGCTGAGCGTGATCGAGCGGGCGCGCGACCTGGGCGACGTGGTCACGATCGGCCTCTCGCGGCGGCTGCGGCCGATCTGCGTGTTCGACCCCGACCTTGTCGAGCAGGTCCTCGTGACGCGGGCGGGGCGCTACGGCAAGAACACCCCCGGCTATGAGCGCCTGAGTGACCTGCTCGGTCAGGGGCTGCTCACCAGCCAGGGCGCCCTCTGGAAGCGGCAGCGGCGGATCAGCCAGCCGCTCTTCAAGAAGGCCTCTATCGCGCGCTTCGGCGAGATCATGAGCGAAGAGGCCGAGGCGAGCGCGGCGCGCTGGGCGCGGGCCGCCGCCGGAGGCGAGACCTTCGACGCGGCCTTCGACATGGGGCAGCTCGCCCTCTCGGTGGTGGGGCGCGCGCTCTTCTCGAGCGACCTTCGCGACGCGACCGAGCGCATGTCCGAGGCGCTGGAGGACTCGCTGACGGCCTACGTCGCGCGGCTGACGACGCCCCTGCCGGGCTTTCAGCACCTGCCGACCAGGACCAACCGGAGGGGCGCGGCCGCGCGGCGTTGGCTGCGCGGCTTCGTGGCAGAGCTCGTTCGCGATCGGCGCGCGAGCGGGCGTCAGCCAGAGCCGCCCGATCTGCTCGCGCTCTTGACCCGCGCCGGCGACGCCGAAGGAGGGATCAGCGAGGAGCTGCTCCAGGACGAGTGCCTGACCATGCTCCTGGCCGGGCACGAGACGACCGCCAACGCCCTGGCTTGGTCCCACCTGCTCCTGGCTCGCAACCCAGAGGCGCGGGCGCGCCTCGAGGAAGAGGTCGACGAAGTCCTGGACCCGGGCAGGGCGGCTGGCGTCGAGGACCTCGAGCGCCTGCCCTACACCTGGCAGGTGCTCCAGGAGGCGATGCGCCTCTACCCGCCCGCCTGGGTGATCGCGCGCTCGGTCGAGGAAGACGACGAGCTGGGCTGCTACCCCCTGCGCGCGGGAGAGTTCGTCCTCCTCTGCCAGCACGCGATCCACCGCCACCCCAAGCTGTGGCGCGAGCCGGCAGCCTTTCGACCGGAGCGCTTCGCCCCCGGGGGCGAGCGGAGCGAGCTGCCCCGCTTCGCCTACTTCCCCTTCGGCGGCGGACAGCGACTGTGCCTCGGTGAGGCCTTCGCCAAGCAAGAGGCCGTGATCGCGCTCGCGACCCTCGCGCGCCGCTTTCGGCTCGAGCTGCTCGACGCGAGCGAGCCAGAGCTCGTGGCGAGCGTGACCCTTCGGCCGCGCCACGGAGTGCGCGCGCGCGTCCTGCCCCGCTAGGGCAACTCGGAGTGCCCTGGCTCGCGTCGGGTCGAAAGATCTAGACTCGACCAAGAGGAGGGGCTCATGTTCGAAGCCATTGAGCTCGGTCGCAGCGTCGAGAAGGCGACCTTCGAGGTCGAAGTCGAGCAGCTGCGGGCCGACCTGATCGAGGCCCAGCGCGCCCTGCGCGGCTCCGAGGTCCCCGTCATCGTGATCGTCTCCGGGGTCGAGGGCGCCGGCAAGAGCGCGGTCGTCAACCGCTTCCACGGCTGGCTCGACACCCGCGGCCTGCGCACCGCGACCTTCTTCGAGGAGGGCGAGGAGGAGCGCGAGCGGCCCCCCTACTGGCGCTTCTGGCGCAGCCTCCCGCCGCGCGGGACGATCGGAATGCTCTTCGGGAGCTGGTACACCCAGCCGATCGTGGAGCGCGCCTTCGAGCGGATCGACGAGGCCGAGTTCGAGCACCGCCTGCGCCGGATCAGCGAGTTCGAGACCATGCTCGCCCGGGACGGCGCGCTGATCGTCAAGCTCTGGTTCCACCTCCCGCGAGACATCCAGACCAAGCGCTTGCGCAAGCAGCTCCAAGAGGAGAAGGAGCGTGAGGGCAAGGGCAAGAAAGGCAAGGGCAAGAAGGGCAAGGGCAAGAAGGAGAAGGAGAAGAAGGCCAAGAAGGGCGGCAAGAAGGAGAAGCGAGCCGAGGAGGACGACCTCTCGGCGACCCTGCGCGACTACGCCGACAACTACGAGCGCTTCGCCAGCGTGTCCGAGCGGGCGATCCGGCTCAGCGACATTGGCCTGGCCCCCTGGCACCTGATCGAGTCGACCGACAAGCGCTACCGCGACCTGACCGCGGGCAAGATCCTGCTCGAGGCGCTGCGCAGCCGCCTGGCCGAGGGGAAGGTCAGCCACACCACGGCCCCCCACACCCCGGCCCAGACCAGCGAGCTGAGCGGCAAGACCGTCCTCGACACGGTCCCGCTCGACTACGTCCTCGACCGCACCGACTACGAAGTCCGGCTCAAGAAGCTGCGCAAGCAGATCCGAGCGCTCTCATGGCGCGCGCACGAAGAGCACCGCTCGACCGTGGTCGTGTTCGAGGGCTGGGACGCGGGCGGAAAGGGCGGCGCGATCCGCCGCCTGACGGGCTCCATGGACGCCCGCCTCTATCAGGTGATCCCCGTGGCGGCGCCGACCGACGAAGAGCGGGCTCAGCACTACCTGTGGCGCTTCTGGCGCTACCTACCGCCGGCCGGAGCGGTGCATATCTACGACCGCAGCTGGTATGGACGGGTGCTCGTGGAGCGCGTCGAGGGCTTCGCGCGGCCCGACGAGTGGCAGCGCGCCTACAAGGAGATCAACGACTTCGAGGAGCAGCTGACCGAGCACGGGATCGTGGTCGTCAAGTTCTGGCTGCACATCTCCAAAGAGGAGCAGCTGCGCCGCTTCGAGGAGCGCGAGCGCGTGGCCTACAAGAAGCACAAGATCACCGAGGAAGACTGGCGCAACCGCGAGCGCTGGGACGACTACCTCGCGGCGGTCAACGACATGGTCGCGCGCACCAGCACCGGCTGCGCGCCCTGGACCCTGGTCGCGGGCAACGACAAGCTCGCGGCGCGGATCCAGGTCCTCGAGACCTTCGCCCAGCGGCTGGAGGCGGGGCTGAAGCGCTAGGAGTCCGGCGTCACGATCTCGGCGCGCTCGATATAGAACACCTCGCAGGCGTGGGCGCCGCGGTCCTTGCGGCTGAGCGACGAGCGCCACTTCCAGCCAGTGACCTCGTTGCGGACCTCGACCAGGTAGCCCTCGAGGTGAACGATGTCGCCGCGGCACACGTCGTCGAGCACGTCACGCACGGCGGCGTTGGCGGGGATCGTGTGGGTGTTGGCGCTCATCAGGAGCGCGACGTCCCCCGAGATCGCCTTGGGGCCCGGGCGGAAGTGGTACCAGCGCATGCTCTGGCTGAACTCGATCTGATCGACCTGCTGCTGGTCCGAGAGGAGCTGCCAGCCCAGGGCCAGGTCCCAGGGGGAGATCCGCGCCTCCTCGCCCTGGCGATAGCGCTCCTTGCTCAGGACCTTGGCGTCAAGCACGTAGGTCGCGAGCGGGTAGATCCCCAGCTCGCTGTCCTCCGGGTGCTTGAAGGGCAGGGGCGGCTCCTCCAACTCCGAGACGAGGACCTGCTGAGGCGCGTCGGGAACGAGCACTCCAGGCGGGAGGGTGACCACGCGCTCGTGGGTCACGATCAGCAGGAAGAGCGCCGTGGCTGCGAGCACGAGCTTGCCCGCGTGCTCCTTCGCGAAGCGCAGCGCAGGGGGATCCGGCGCGGCGGGCGCCTGGGGTCGGCCGCCGCGAAGTCGCGCCATGTGCTCAGGGGGCGGCGCGAAGCGGGGGTCGAAGTCGGCCGGCGTATCGGGAGCTGAGCGATCCTCGGACATAGGGGGACTATGGCCCGAGCGCCGAGAGCAGGCCGTAACAATCTGCCGCGGTCCCTGTAGGAGGGACGTCGAGGTCCCGCGAAACACTCTTGCCTCGGGCGCGTTCGGACCTCGGCTGCTAAACCAAGGGTCGCAGGGGAGCCCCTGCGAGGACCGGGTTTAGGTGCACTCCACATCGTCCAGGACATGCCCTCGCTGCCGCTTCGAGAACTCGGGGCGCGCGGATCGCTGCGTCCTGTGCCAGGCTCCCCTCGCCGTCGTCTCTGACACCTCCCGCCGACCGCCGCCTCCGCGACCGCAGAAGCGCCGTTCGCCTCCCCCGCTGACCCAGCGCCATCGCCGCGAGCCCGGGGGCCCTCCCCCCCCCGAGCAACGCTCGGGCCCTCGAGGCCGGCCCACCAGCGCCTCCCACGCGCGTCAGCGCCCTGGGCCGTCCCAGGGGCGCTCCACCAGCGGCGCTCAGGCGCGCCAGCAGAGCGGCGGAGCCCCGCCCCGAGGTGGCCAGCGGACCCCGCCCCAGCGTCCGCGCCCCCAGAGCGGTCGTGGGCGCCGCTCGACCAGCGACGCCCTCGCGCGGCAGCGCACTCCGGCCTCGAACCCCCGCCCAGCCAGCGACGCCCTCCGCCGCCAAGGGAGCGGGCGCAGGGCACCCGCGCAGGGGAGCGGGCGGCAGACCTCCGCCAGCGACGCCCTCCGCCGCCAGGGGAGCGGGCGCCAGCCGCCGGCTCGCGCCGGTCAGCGCCCAGGGTCTGGGCGACCCAGCGAGCGGACCGCCGCGCGCTCGAGCAGCGGCAGGCGACCTGGGAGCGGTCGGCCGGCGGACAAGGGCCGCCCCCCGAGCGGCGCCCGCAGCTCGGGGCGCCGTGGGATTCAGCCCCGGCCGGCCTCGGACAGCCTCCGCCGCTTCGAGGAGCGGGCCCGCTCGCGAAAGGAAGAGTCCTCTCCCGATCTGGAGACGGCGCCGGCGGGCAAGGAGCCCGAGACCCGCCGAATGGGCGTCGGCCACTATCGCCCCGACGCGCTGGCGGCCCCTGGCGCGCGCCGCGACGAGGACACCCGCGACACCCGCGACCTCGACGACGCCGAGCCGGACACCAAGGACGTCGAGGAGGTCGAGGTCGAGCACGATACGCGGCCCTACATGGCCAACCTCGAGCCCGACACCATGGCGCACGACGAGGACACCGGCGGGCGCGGGCTGGTCGCCTTCGGGCCGGGCCGACCGAGCGCGGCGCCGCTCGATCACCTCTCCAATCCGCCGCCCACGATGCTCGTGGACCGCAACAAGCCCACGACCGCCTGCGACGTCCTCTCGACGCAAGCCATGGGCGAGCTGCCGGTGGAGCGCGAGGCCGGCGGAGCGAGCGCGGGGGCGGAGGAGGAGAGCCTGCTGAGCGACCTCCCGACCGAGACCTACGAGCCATCGGTCATGGAGGCGGACGCCAAGCGCGCCGCGCGCGAGGCCGGGCGCCTGCGCAGCGAGCAGGAGACGCAGCCCTTCAGCCGGAGCGAGGTCGCGGCTGCGGCCGGCCGCGCGCGTCGGCGACGCTGGCAGCTGCCTGCCTTGGCCGGCTTGGTCCTGGCCGCCCTCGCCGTCGGCCTGCTGACCGCGCAGCGGGTCAGCGACCGCAACGAGCTGGAGCTCGAGGCGCAGCGGCTCTGCGACGCCGTGGCCCAGGTCCTGACGACCTCCGAGACGCCGCTCGCCAGCGAAGAGCGCTTGATCGACCGCCTGGCCGAGGACTGGGAGCTGCTGCGCGAGGCCCTCGGGGGCGAGTCCCCGGCGGTCGCGCGGGCCGGGCGCGGGATCCGCAGCCTGAAGGCGCTCCTGGCGGTCCAGCGCGGCGAGCTGAAGGTCGCTCGCGCGGTGGTGACGGACCCCACTCTCGCCGAGCTCCCCCGCCTGGCCCTCGCGGGCGGGATCGCCGCGCACTCCAGCGGAGACGCGCTGACCCCCCTCGACGCGGTCCTGGCGCGCGGCTTCGTCCGCCCCGAGTTCCGCGCCTGGCGCGCCCTGGCGCGCCTGCGCGGCCTCGACGCGAGCGACTCGGTCGACGCCGAGGTGCTCCTCCCTCGCCTCGACGAGCTCGAGGCCCTCGAGCCCCTCAGCGACGAGCTCCACCTGCGCCGCGTGCGCGCCTTGATCACCCTCCAGCGCTGGGAGCGCGCGCGCGCCGAGCTGGAGCGCGTCGAGGACCCCGATCCGGAGCTGCGGGGCCGGATCGAGCGAGGCCAGCTCGAGCAGATCGTGCGCGAGTCCCCGCCGGAGCGCGCCCTGGCTTGGGTGGCTGCTCACCAGGTCGGCGTCGACGAGGACTCACGAGCCGCCGGGCGGCACGCCCTCACGCGCGCCCACGGCAGGCTGCTGGCGCTCCGCGAGGGGCGCGAGCTGGGCGAGCCCGATCAGCGCACCCTGCTGAGCGAGCTGCGCCTCGCGCACCGGCTCGGCTGGCGCCCGCTGCCAGACAGCGCGCTGGAGACCCTCGGCCTGGCGCTGCGGCGCGAGGAGCTCTCTGGCCCTTGCCTGCTCGCGCTGGCGACCCTGGGGACCAAGGACTCGCGCCGCCAGGTGCTGGTCACACTGGCCCAGCGGCTGGAGGCGGCCAAGCAGCCCGCGGAGCGCCTGCGGCTGCGCCTGCTCCAGGGCACGATCGTGGCCTCGCGCCAGGGCCAGGAGCTGGACGCCGAGGCGCTGGTCTCGCTGAACGACCCTCGCGCGCTGCGGGAGTTGGCGGCGGCGCGGGTCGCGGCGCTGCTCGCGGACGGGCGGCCCCGCAAGGCGCTGCTCGAGGCGCAGCGCGCCCTGAGCGAGCACGCAGACGACCCCGAGCTGCTCGAGCTCAAGCAGCAGGCCGTGGCGGCGCTCGCGCCGGCCGAGCAGCCTCAGCGCAAGCCCTGAAGGGGCGTCCCCGCCCTCACCTTGCCCTGGGCGCGGCCTCGGCGAAGCTAGGGGCGTGGACGAACACCGCTTCCAGATCCATCTCGGGGGGATCATCGATCTCCTCAGTAACCACCTCTACAGCGGCCCGCAGGTCTACGTGCGCGAGCTGCTGCAGAACGGCGTCGACGCGATCGCGGCGCGGCGCCGTCTCGAGCCGGAGCACGCCGGCCGGATCGAGCTCGAGGTGCTGGGCGGCACGCCGCCGACCCTGCTCTGCGTCGACGACGGGGTCGGGCTGACGCGCGAGGAGGTGCACGGCTTCCTGGCCACGATCGGGGAGAGCAGCAAGCGCGGCGGCCTCGAGCTCGACCGCGACGACTACCTCGGCCAGTTCGGGATCGGGCTGCTCTCCTGCTTCCTGGTCAGCGAGGAGATCGTGCTGATCACCCGCTCGGCCAAGGAGCGCGAGCCCGCGCTCGAGTGGCGCGGGCGCCCAGACGGGACCTACGCCGTGCGCGAGCTCGAGCGCGAGGTCCCGCCCGGGACGCAGGTCTACCTGCGCGCCCGCTCGGGCTGCGAGGAGTGGCTGGCGCGCGAGCGGG
>CALDQK010000928.1 GCA_937911525.1 uncultured bacterium | reverse complement strand
GCAAGCGGCTTCGCGGGCCCAAAGATGGGGGTCTGGGGGGCGCAGCCCCCCAGGAACTCGTCGGGCTAGCGCTGGGGCGGCCCCCAGCGCCAGACCTCGGCGCCGAGCACGCCGCGGATCCCGATCAGGAGCGCCGCGCCGCTGGCCCGCAGGCTGGTCACCCCGCCGTTGGGGGGGACCTCGGGCAGCTCCCACAGCGCAACGCGGCCGTCGCGGGCGACCAGGTAATGCACTCGTCCCCGCTCCGTGCCCACGTAGAGCGTGTCCTGGAAGTGGGCCAGCGAGCGGGGCGCGTCACCCGAGAAGCTCGTCAGGAGCTCGAGGGCGCCAGCCGGGCCGCGGGCGAGGAGGTGTCCTCCCGCGACCTCTCCCCGCGCGTCGAAGGTCGCGGTGCCCACGAAGAGCACCTCACCTTCGGAGGCGAGCGCGGTCACGCGCTGGACGCCGCCGCTGCGCGGGCGCGCGGGGAGCACGCCGACGGAGGTCCAGCGCCCGTCGCTCGGATCACAAGCCCGCAGCTCGGCGCGCGAGACGCCCCCGTCAGAGGGAAAGCCTGCCCAGAGCCGACGACCCCAGCCCGCGACGGGCGCGGGTGCGCTCGTCAGCGAGCGCTCGGGCCTCCAGCCGCGCCGCTCCCGTCGATAGACCCGCCCGTCCGCGGAGAAGGCGAAGAGCTCGGCCCCCAGCTCGGCCAGCCGGACCGGCCCCTTGGCGACCAGGTCGACCTCGAAGTCGCCCGAGCCTTCGCAGCGGCGCAGGACCCGACCTGCCGCCGTGGCGACGTAGAGGTCGCGCCCGCGCTGCAGCGCGGCCTCGACAGGGGCCGTGAAGGTCGCCAGGGTCGGCGCCTGCCCCGCCTCGACCCGCGCAAGCGAAGCCCCGTGCGCCACGAGCAACGCGCCGCGCGAGCCACGCTCCAGCAAGCTGACGTAAGCGCCCGGGGCGCTGCTGGCCTGGTAGTAGCAGCTCCAGACCGCGCGCGGATCGGGGGCGTCTGCCTCGAGCTCGCCGAGGACCTCCTCGCTCAACTCGCGGACGGTGTCCCCGAGCGCAGGCGCTACGACACCGGAGCTGAGCGCTGCGACTTCGCTGCGCTCCTCGGGCGGCAGCTCGTCCTTGGTCAGGGGCAGCTTCCGCCCGAAGTCGATCGCGGCGGGGATCGAGCCGCGGACGCTTCGACGCCGCGGGCGGCGCGGCTGACTCGCCGGAGCGCCGGAGCGCGCGCTGCGCTGCCCCTCTCCCCAGGCCGCTCGCTGGGCGCGGGCGAAGCGCGCTCGGTCTCCGCGAGTCGCGCGCTCTTCGCGACGCGGCGGGTCATGCTCGAGGGGGGGCGGCGCCGCGGCGCCTTCCCACTTGGGACGCGGGTCCGGGGTTCGACCTCGCAGCGGAGCCGGCTCGCGATCGGGGGACGCGCTGGGCTCGCTCGGCTCGTGGCGCTGGGCCTGCTCGCTCAGCGGCGACTGAGTGCGCCCGCTGCGGACCGGCTCCTCGCCGCTCAGGAAGAGGGGCAGGCCAAGGCAGCCCAGCAGGGCCGCGGCGATCCCGGCGGCCGCGCTCGGCCACAGGCGCAGGCGAACGGGCGCGGGCTGCGTCCGGCCCGCGAGGTAGTCGTCGAGGGCGTCGCGCAAGGCGGCCGCGCTGGGGAAGCGCTGGCTGGGCTCCTTGGCGAGGCAGCGGTGCACGATCCGGGCCAGAGCAGGGTCGACCTTCGCCCGCTGCCCGAGGGGCTCGGGCGCCTGGTGCACCAGCTCGATCATTCCCGCCATGCCGCTCTGAAAGGGCGGGTCACCCGCGATCAGGTGGTAGAGCGTCGCGCCCAGGCCGTAGACGTCGATCAGGGTGCCGTCGGCCTCGACCTTCCCCATGGCCTGCTCGGGAGCCATGTAGGCCGGCGTGCCCAGGATGTCGCCGGTCTGCGTCATGCGCGTGGCGTCGCCGAGCTCTCGAGCCAGGCCGAAGTCGGCGACCTTGACCGCGCCCTGCGCGTCGAGGAGCACGTTGGCCGGCTTGATATCCCGGTGCACGACGCCCGCCTCGTGGGCGGCCTCGATCACGTCCGCGACCTCAGCGATCAAGCGCGCGGCGTGGCTCGGGCTGAGCGGGCCCCGGCAGAGGCGATCGAGCAAGCTGCCGCCCTCGATCAGCTCGAAGGCCAGGAACCACTCCTCACGCACACGGCCGTGGGCGACGAGCTGGACGATCCCCGGGTGATCCAGGCCGCTGACGAGCTGCGCCTCCTTGCGGAAGCGGGCCGCTTCCTCGGGCGTCGGCCGGCGCAGCACCTTGAGCGCTACGTCCTGCTCCTCGCCGACTCGACGAGCTCGATAGACCACGCCGGTTCCGCCGCGTCCTAGCTCAGCCAGGAGTTGATAGGAACCTAAGCGGGCCGTGCGTCTTGGGTGGGCGGGGAGCTTCCATGTACGCCCCCGCCTGGGTGCGTGCGACACGGTCCCTCCCGATACGGTTCGATAATGCAAACCGAGGACCCACGAAGCGCCCACGACTTGCGCCGCTTTCGATTCGAGTTGGGTTTCGCGGCGCGCACTCCATACACGCTCTTTGGATCCATTGGTTGCACGCTGGCCAGGAAACGAGCGCAGCGACCCGCGCTGATGCACGGGTCGCTGCCGACCGGTCGACGAGCGATTGCGCTCGGCTCTAGCTGCCGGCGCGTCCAGCGAGGAAGGCCGCGCGCTGGGCGAGGTCGAGCAGATCGTGCTCGCGGTCGTCGTGGCGCCGGTCCAGGGAGCGCTCGATCAGCGCCACCAGCTCGGGGAGCGAGGTCTGGACGTGGTGGCTCTTGCGCAGCACCTCGGCCAGCTCGCCGACGCAGGCCGTGAAGCGGAAGCGCTGGGAGGCGGCGGCGAAGCTGCCTGCCTCACGGGTCAGGGCGTAGCTCTCCTCGCGGGCCCGCTCGTCGGCGGCGCTGCGCCGGACGCCCGGCTTGTAGCGCAGGTGGACCGCGCCCAGGACTCCCTCGCCGCCGGGGACCAGCTCCAGCTCGTAGAGGGCGGTCACGCGGTGCCCCGCGCCGACCTCACCGGCGTCGACGGCGTCGTTGCGGAAGTCGCGGTCGGCGATCGCGCGGTTCTCGTAGCCGATCAGGCGGTAGCGGCGGACGCGGGCGGGGTCGAACACGACCTGCAGCTTCACGTCGCGAGCGATCACCTCGAGGTTCTCGATCAGCTCCTCGGCGAAGAGGCGGCGCGCCTCCTCCATTCCGTCCACGTAGGCGTAGCTGCCGTTCCCCTTGTTGGCGAGCTGCTCCATCATGGTGTCCTTGTAGTTGCCCATGCCGAAGCCGATCGTGCCGAGCGTGATCCCCCGCTGCTGGTAGCCCGCGATCAGGTCCAGGATCTGGTGGTGCGAGCGTGGACCGACGTTGGCGTCGCCGTCGCTGCATACCAGCACGCGGGTGTTGACCTCCGGGCCGGCCTGAGCGCTGGCGAGCTGATAGGCCAGCTGGATCCCCGAGCCCATGGCGGTGCTCCCGCCGGCGTGCAGGCGCGCCAGCGCGCGCAGGATCGTGCCGCGCTCCGAAGCCGGCGTGGGGTCGAGGACCTTGCGCACGCTGCCGGCATAGGTGCAGATCGAGACGCGGTCGTCCGGGCGCAGGTGATCGACGAGGAGCGCCAGGCTGCGCTTGACGAGGCCGAGCTTGTCGGGCGACTGCATGGACCCCGAGGTGTCGACCAGGAACACCAGGTTGGCGCGACGCCGCGTCGCCGCGTGCAGACGGCGGCCCTGCAGGCCGACGCGCAGGATCGTCTTGCCGGGGCGGAAGGGCGAGGCGGCGGCCTCGCTCACGACCGCGAAGGAGCGCCCGGGCGCGGCGTCGGGGTAGTCCTGGCGGAAGTAGTTGACGAACTCCTCCGCGCGCACGGCGGCCGGGGGAGGGAGCTGCCCTTCGCGCAGCTTGCGGCGCGCGATCGTGTAGGAGCCGGTGTCGACGTCGATCGAGAAGGTCGAGCGGGGGTCGGTCGCGGCGTTGACGAAGGGCCGCACGCCGTAGTCGACGTAGCCCTCGCCGCCGGTGAACTCGCCGGGGCCAGCCATGGGCTCGGGCGCCGGCTGCTCGCAGTCGGCAGGCGCCGCGTAGCCGTCGAGCTTGGCGGCCGGGGTCGCGACGTTGGGCGCGTGAGTGCGGCGGCGGGCCTCGTGGAGCGCGTAGGACTCGCCGCCCGCGGCGGCGTCCCCCGACTCTTCGCACTTCACCGCGCGCGGGGCGTGTTCGCTGCTCGTGCAGCCCGCGGCGAGCGCGGCGGAGAAGAGGGAGGCAGCGACGAGGGAGTGGGTCAGGTTCGATCGGATCGGGCGCATGGGGACCTCGCTTTCAAGTGCCCCCCTCGACCGGCGCCCGCCGAGAGCGATTCGAAGGAAATCTCAGAGCCCAAGCGAGTCGCTCGTCTGAACTTGCGAGCGGGTTCGCGTGTTGTCAGGGTCGTTGAGTAGAGTCGCGCCACCTCAGGAAGGAGTGCTTAGGAGTCATAGAACGTGATCAACCGAATCTTCGTGGCGGGAGAAGTCTGCGCGGACCCAGAGCAAGACTTCGAGACCTCGAGCTGCACCTTCCTGCTGCGCTGTCAGCACACTGGCTGGGACGGAAGGACCAGCGAAGCGACCGTGCCCGTTCGGGTGAGCGGTGAACGCAAGGCCGAGGTGGTCGCGACCTGGATCAAGCAGGGGACCAAGCTCGTCGTGAGGGGCCACCTGCAGGACGGCGCCGACGGCGTCGAGCTCGTGAGCGAGGACTGGCAGTTCCTGAACAAGAACGTCGATGGCCGCTGCCTCTTCCTCGAGCACCAGGCTGCTTGAGGGAGAGGTGCCGCGCCCAACTAGGAGCCTGACGAGCCTCCCCAAACGCAGCGCGAGCCGACGACCTCCGTCGTCGGCTCGCGTGGGATCCCAGCCAGAGTCTCTCCGGTCAGAAGTTCTCCAGCCCGTGGGCCGCGTCGACGCGCTCACGCGCGCGATCTCGGTAGCCGCGCGCCACCGTGTCCTCCGGGTTCTGCGCCAGGTGGCGATCGAAGGCCACCAGCGCGCCCTCGCCCTCGCCCGCGTGGAAGCGGACGAAGCCGAGCAGGAACTGGAGCGAGTCGTCCTTGGCCGCCGCGCGGGCGAGCCCCTCGTGGACGCGGGCGAAGGTCGCCTGGTCGATATAGAGGTCGCGCAGGTCGAGGTCGGAGGCGACCCAAGCCGGGTTGTGGCGCAGCCCGACGCGCACCTGCTCGAGGGCCAGCGCGTAGTCGCCCTGGCTCAGCTCGGCCTGCGCGAGCAGGAAGTGCGCCCGCAGGTGGCCGTCGCGCGCGCGCGCGGCGGCGCGGAAGGCCTTGGCGGCGTCGTCGAAGGCGTTGCGCTGCATGCGCAGGATCCCGAGCCGCTCGAAGGCCGAGCTGGTCGCGGCGTGCGCCAGCTCGTCGCCGTGGTGCGCGACCTCGTCGGTGTCGTCGCTCGAGGGCTTGGTCGCCGGAGCGGCGCTCTTGCTCTTGCTGCGCTTGCTCTTGGCCTTCTTGGCCGGGGACCTGCCGGCCTTCTCAGCGCGCGAGCGGTGGGCCTTCTCGTCCCCGCTCAGGCGCTCGTAGGGAACGCGCGGCTCGGGGCGCAGCGGGGCCTTGGCCTCCCAGGCGCCCCCAGAGAGCGCGGCGCGGATCTCGTTGTTGAGCCGCACCTCGAGGCTCGGGTCCGAGGCGACGGTCTTCCAGTCGTAGAGCGGGTTGTATTGGTCGGAGAAGGTCGCGACCTCGCTGTCCTCGATCTTGATCAGGACCCGGCACTGGACGTCCCAGTAGTCGCCGGCGTCGACGATCCGGGCCTCGATCTCGCGGCGCGTCTTCTGGAAGAGGCTCGTGTCCTCTCCGATCAGCGCCCGGATCTCGCCGTAGCGATAGGACGAGGTCTGCACCACGCCGTAGCGGTTGAGGATGTGATAGGTGGTGTTGAACACCCGGCGGTAGTCCCCGAAGGCGACCTCGTGGGTCACGTTGACGGGGCTCTCGACTCGCGAGACGGGGTGATTGCTCGCGCAGCCGGCGAAGGTGGTCAGCCCGCCCGCGACGATCGCAGTCCAAAGAAAGGTGGAGGGTGGGGTGTTCAAGCCTCGCTCCTTGCTGGGTCCATCGGAGCAGCGCGCATCCGCAGAGTAGGACCTGAGCGCTCAACGATCAAGGTGTCGCCCCAGGGGGAATTCTCCGACAGGAATCCGGGAACCCCAGTCAGCGAGCGGGCGTGTACAGGTCGGGCCCCTTGTTCGCGCTGCGGCGAGGCGCCACCCTGCAAGCTCGGGAGGACAGGCGTGCTCAGCGGGACCGACCAACTCGACCAGCTCCAGGCCGCGTTCCTGGTCGAGGGAATCGAGCTGGCCGAACCCATCGGCCAGGGTGGCAGCGCCACCGTGTGGGGTGCCCGCTGGCGCTCGCGCGAGGTGGCCGTCAAGGTCGCCGAGCAGGCCGACTGCCTGGCGAGGGCGCCTCGCCTCGAGCACCCGGGGATCCTCAACGAGCTGGCCCGCGGGAGCGTGCTCGGGCGGCCCTACGCCGTGCTGGACCGCTTCCCAGGCGATCTGGCCGGCATGCTCCGGGGGGGCCCCTTGCCGCGGAGGCTGCGCCGGCCGGTGCTCCTCCAGCTCCTCGACGCCCTCGACTACGCCCACCAGCGCGGCACCGTCCACGGCGACCTCAAGCCAGCCAACGTGCTGGTGGACCCCGCCGCGCGTCCGGTGCGGGTGGCCCTGACCGACTTCGGTCAGGTGGGCCGAGCCCCCGAGGCGGCGCTGGAGGCCTCGATGCTCAGCAGCGACCGCCAGGGCGAGCAGACCTACGCGACCCTGGCCTACCTCGCGCCCGAGCGACTGGAGGGGGCCGAGCCCTCCCTGGCCGCCGACCTCTACTCCTTTGGCGTGCTGCTCTTCGAGCTCCTGACCGGGCGCCTGCCGCAGGGCCTGGAGCTCCCCAGCGAGCTGCAGCGGGGGCTCGACCGCCGCTTCGACGCGCTGGTCAAGCGCTGCCTCTCCAGGGACCCCGGAGCGCGCCCGGCCGCCAACGCGGTCCGTCGGGAGGTGCTCGGGCTCTGCCCTCCCGGGGGCAAGGCGACCCGCAGCCCGTCCAGCGAGCCGCTGAGCTCGGACGCGGGAATGGTCCTGATTCCGGGCGGATTCCTGGTGATCGGCGACCGGGAGGAGCCCTCGGCCTCGCCGGTGCACGAGCGCCAGCTCTCGCCCTTCTGGATCGACCGGCACCCCGTGACCAACCGCCGCTACCTGGCCTACGTGCTGGCGACCAAGGCCAAGCGGCCGCCCTCCTGGCCCAAGCGGGGGCGCCTGCGGCCCCAGCTCCTCGACCTGCCGGTGACCGGGATCGACTGGGACGAGGCGTTGAACTTCGCCCGCTGGGAGGGGAAGCGCCTCCCGACCGAGTTCGAGTGGGAACGCGCGGCTCAAGGCCCCGAGCAGCGGAGCCAGCCCTACGGCGAGGTCTTCGATCCGAGCCGGGTGCAGGCCGGGCTAGGCCCCGTCGGCGAGGCGGGTGCGTCGAGCGAAGGGGTCTGCGACCTGACCGGAAACGGCTGGGAGTGGACCGCCTCGGCCTTTGGACCCTACCCCAACCCCTCGCCGCACACCGAACTGCGCACCCTGCGGGGTGGCTTGGATCCGGCCCGAGGGCGCGCCAGCGCCCACCTGCGGGCGGGGCTGCGGCGGGACGCGCGTGACGCGCTCGTCACCTTCCGCTGCGCCCGCGATGTGCAGCAGAAGGCTCGATAGACCGCAGGCCCGCCAGCCGATATATTGCGCGCCCGCCGGAGGAAGCCTCCGGCGTTGAGGAGGTTCCGATGGCCGGTGAGCGGCGCAAGGACTACATGGTCAGCAAGCGGGTTCACCTGCTCTACATCCTGACCTGGGTGTGCTCGCTGCTCCTGGTTGGCAGCCTGGTCTGGATGGCGGTCACCCTGCGGGGGGTCAATCGTGCCCTGCCCGAGGGCGGCGGCATGTTCGTCCTGGTGGGGGTGCTGGCCTTCGCGATCGTGTGCTGCAGCCTGGCGCTGGCCGTCTACACGATCATTCACACCCACCGGCTCCTGGGATCGGCCTACCGAATCGGGGTCGTGCTCAAGGAAGTCAACGCCGGCATGGACACCCGGATCCACCTCCGCGACGGCGACTTCTTTACCGAGATCGCGGACGAGATCAACATCCTGGCGGATAAGGTGGACGCCAAGGCGGGCTCGGATGCATCGGCCGATTCGGACACCACGGACAAGACCTCGGCGGCCGCTGCCAGCGGAGACGCCGGCGACGCGAGCTAAGCCCCTCGAGGGACTTGCGTCCGGGTCGAGCACGGGTAGCTCGACCCAGAGGGCGGGTTTCAGCGTTCCGAAACGTGATCCTGATTGTGTCCATCCTGCGACGCATGAAGCGGAACGCATCGCCCTAGATCGCCATAACCTCAGTGAATTCGAGGGCTCCAGGGGTCAACCGATGTTGGCACCGGGGTTGCGCAACTACTGGCGGAGAGAGGACTCATGAGTCTCGGGACGGACACGACGCGGTGCGGCAAGAGCGGGACGAGGCTGACCCAAGTGGTCGCCCTGGCCTGCGCCTTGGTCGCGCTCTCGCTCGGCGTGGCCGAGGCGTCGACCGTCTTGCGCTTCTCGCCGGACGACATGACCGATCGGGCCGCTCTCATTCTCCACGGCAAGGTCGTGGAGAAGCGGGCCCGCCACCTCGCCAAGGGCGTGATCGTCACGGACTACCGCCTCGAGGTGTTCGACGCTTACAAGGGCTTCAAGGGCAAGCAGTTCGCCTTTAGCGCCTACGGCGGTGTCCTCGGCAAGCGCGGGAGCGGTATCTCGGGGGCGGCGAGCTATCGCGTCAACGAGGAGATCCTGGTCTTCCTCGCCCCGATCAACAAGCTGGGCTGCCGCGCCGCGGTGGGCCTGGCTCAAGGGAAATACACGATTCGAGTGGTCGAGGGGCGCAAGCTGGCGTTCCGCGACCTCGAAGGGCTGCGCTTGATGGACCGCAAGAGCGGGAAGATCGAGGAGATCCACCAGGAGCAGGGCGTCGCCTTCGACGACCTGGTCGAGCGGATCAAGCAGCGCATCGCGGCCAACAAGAAGAAGGCTGCGGAAGAAGACACGGGCTCCAAGGGCTCGCAGGGACGGGGTAACTAATGGCGATTCGGGACCACGGCTGCCAGTTGGTCAGCAAGCGCTTCGTCCACCGCGCGCCGGTGCTGGCCGTGCTCTTCGCCCTCTTCGGGCTCAGCTGGTCCAGCTATGCCTGGGTCAGCCTCCAGGCGGGCAGCCTGCCCTTCTTCTGGCAGAACTCGACGGTCAACTTCGTGATCCACGAGACCGCGCACCCCGGCACCAGCGACGGCAGCGACGAGGCCGCGATCCGAGTCGGCTTCGAGGCCTGGAAGAAGATCCCCTCCAGCCGGATCGACTTCATCGAGCTGACCGACGCCACCTCGCGCTCGCGCACCGACTGGCGCAGCGACGACCTCCACACCGTCATGTGGGACATGGACAACGAGAGCGGCTTCTTCGGCGCTGGCAGCGGCCTGGTCGCGATCACCCCCGTCGACTTCAACCCCACGACCGGCCAGATCATCGACGCCGACATCCTCTTCAACGGCACCAAGCAGTTCAGCACCGACGGCAACAGCGGCAAGTTCGATATCCAGAGCATCGCGACCCACGAGGTCGGCCACTTCATTGGCCTCGATCACTCGGCCGTGATCGGCGCGACCATGAACCCCTTCGCGAACACGGGTGACACCCGCCTGCGCTCGCTCGAGCCGGACGACGTCGCCGCCGCCGCCTCGATCTACCCGATCGGCGGCCAGCCCGGCGCGATCCAGGGCTTCCTCAAGATCAACGGCAAGGCCGTCAGCGGCGCCCACGTGGTGGCCGAGGACGTCAACGGCTTCCCCGCCTCGGCGACCCTGACCGACGCGACCGGCTTCTTCCAGATCCGCGGCCTCGACCAGGGCAGCTATGTCGTCTACGCCGAGCCCCTCGACGGCCCCGTCACGAACGCCAACTTCTCGCTCCACACCAGCGGCCTGACGATCGACACCGGCTTCGGCACCACCTTCTGGGGCAGCGGCGGCCGCAGCTCGCCGGCGAACCCCGAGACGGTCAACGTCACCTTCGGCACGACCACCGACGCGGGCACGATCGACGCGCTGGCCAAGACCAACATGAACCTGACGAGCATCAGCGCCAACGCGATCGCTCCCAACAGCGAGCTCATGCTGAGCGTGTTCGGCAGCAGCCTCAACGACGCCGACACGATCGTGATCCCGGGCCCTCCCGGCGACGCGCTCTTCGTCAGCAACCCGACCTTCAACAGCAGCTCGGTCCGCGCGGAGCTCTCCGTCGGCCCCTCGGCCCTGCCCCAGCTGCGCTCGGTGCGGATCTTCAACGCCACGACCCTCGCCTGCGCCGTCCTGACCGGCGGCTTCGAGATCCGCAACCCGGCGCCCGCCATGGAGG
This sequence comes from uncultured bacterium, assembly GCA_937911525.1. Lineage (GTDB taxonomy): Bacteria > Planctomycetota > J058 > J058 > J058 > NORP233. The sequence continues at coordinate 421 of CALDQK010000928.1, read as the reverse complement.
GCCTCAGCCCGAGCGAGGGGATCGCCGGCAGCGAGGTCACGATCAGCGGCCAGAACTTCGAGCCCGGCGCCCGGGTGGTCTTCGGCGGCACCGTCGTCAACGCCAGCGGCCTCAACAACGAGGTCCGCTTCACGGTCCCCAGCGGCCTGACCGACGGCACCTACAGCGTGGCCGTCGAGAACCCCGACGGGCAGTTCGCCAAGATCAACGGCGCCTTCACCCTCAGCTCGCCTGCCGCCAGCTCCGGCGACAGCAGCAGCGCGGCCCAGGACCCCGTCGTGGCCCCCAGCGTCGCGCCTAGCCAGTCCTCGCCCACCACCAACAGCGCGCCCGTCTCGGCTCCCGCGACCGCCACCGGCGGCTCCTCGGGCGGCGGCGGCGGCGGCGGCGGCGGCTGCGCGATCGGCGCCGAGGGCACCCC
>CALDQK010000927.1 GCA_937911525.1 uncultured bacterium | reverse complement strand
AGGTCGCCCTTGACCAGGGTCACTCCGGCGCTCTCCATGGCCACGTCCGTGCCCGTGCCCATGGCGATGCCGACGTCGGCCTGGGCCAGGGCCGGCGCATCGTTGACGCCGTCACCCGCCATGGCGACGACCCGCCCCTCGGCCTGGAGCCGCTTGACCACGTTCCCCTTGTCCTCGGGGAGGACCTCAGCCTCGACCTCGTCCAACCCGAGCTGGCTGGCGACGGCCTCTGCGGTGGCGCGGTTGTCGCCCGTCACCACGACGACGCGCAGGCCCTCGTCGCGCAGCAACCGGATCGCCTCGGGGGTGCTCTCCTTGATCGGATCCGCCACGGCCAGCAGTCCCGCCAGGGCTTCGTCGACCGCCACGTAGACGACCGTCGCGCCACCGTTGCGCAGACTTTCAGCAGCGTCTGCCAGCGCTTCGACCGACAGTCCGCAATCTTCCATCATGCGTTCATTCCCAAGGGCCACCGCCCGACCGTCGACGTGACCGTGCACGCCCTTGCCGGTCACGGAGTCGAACTCGGCGGGAGTCACCAAGGAGAGGCTTCGCTCCTCCGCCGCAGCCACGACCGCGACCGCCAGGGGGTGCTCACTCGCGCGCTCCAGGCTCGCCGCCAGGCGGAGCAGCTCCTCCTCGGTCACGTCACCGTGCGAGACCACGTCGGTCACCTTGGGCTTCCCCTCGGTGAGGGTCCCGGTCTTGTCGATCAGCAGCGTGTCGACGCGCTCCAGCACTTCGAGCGCCTCGGCGTTCTTGATCAGGACACCGGCGCCCGCACCACGCCCCGTCCCGACCATGATCGACATCGGCGTGGCCAACCCGAGCGCGCAGGGGCAGGCAATGATCAACACAGCCACCGCGCTCAAGAGCGCGTAGCTGAACGCGGGCGACGGACCGACCAGGAGCCAGACCACGAAGGCCACGACGGCGACGACCAGCACAGCGGGCACGAACCAGGCGGCGACCAGGTCAGCCAGGCGCTGGATCGGAGCCCGGCTGCGCTGGGCTTCGCGGACCATGCCCACGATCTGGGCCAGGAGGGTGTCGGCGCCCACGCGCTCGGCCTGCATGACGAAGCCGCCGGTGCCATTCACGGTGCCGCCCGTCACCGGGTCGCCAGGCGCCTTCTTCACCGGCACCGGCTCCCCGGTGACCATGGACTCGTCAACGGACGCGGAGCCCTCGACGACGGTGCCGTCGACCGGCACCTTCTCTCCGGGCCGGACTCGGAGCCGGTCTCCGGCCACCACCTCCTCCAAGGGGACGTCCCGCTCGGAGCCGTCGTCGAGGAGCTTGCGCGCGGTCGGCGGCGCCAGGTCCAGCAACGCTCGGATCGCGCCAGAGGTCGCGGCGCGGGCGCGGAGCTCCAACACCTGCCCGAGCAGAACCAGCGTCGTGATCACGGCGGCCGCCTCGAAGTAGACCGGAACGACCCCGTGCTGCTTGAAGGCAGGCGGGAACAGCCCTGGGGCGAGGGTCGCCACCAGGCTGTAGGCGTAGGCGACTCCGGTGCCGAGGGCGATCAGCGTGAACATGTTGAGCTTGAGCGTCTTGATCGAGGCCCAGCCGCGCTGGAAGAAGGGCCAGCCGCCCCAGAGGACGACGGGGGTCGCCAGGGCGAGCTGGAGCCAGACCAAGACCTGCGCGGAGACGCGGGCCTGTAGCGGTTGGCCTGGGATCATCTCGGACATGGCCACCCCGAAGACCGGCAGGGTCAGCGCTGCGCTGATCCAGAACCGACGCGACATGCTGGTCAGCTCAGGGTCCTGCTCATCCTCTTCGCCGGCCTCCAGCGGCTCCAGGGCCATGCCGCAGATCGGGCAAGAGCCGGGGCCGTTCTGGACGACCTCGGGGTGCATGGGGCAGGTGTACTGCCGCTTCCGCGATCGGGTGAGCGGCGCGACCCGCTCGAGGGCCATTCCGCACTCGGGGCACGAGCCTGGACCGGACTGCCGCACCTCCGGGTGCATGGGGCAGGTGTAATCGGCCTCGCTGGCGTGGTGGGGGCTCGTCGAGCTCACCGGAGCCTTGGTCTCGTGCCCACCGTGCCCATCGCAGCAGGCCGGCTTCGACGGCTTCACGTACTTCGCCGGCTCGGCAATGAACTTCGCCTCGCAGGACTTGCTGCAGAACCAATACTCCTGTCCCTCATGAACCGCTCGCCCAGCCGCACGGGCCGGATCAACCGACATACCGCACACGGGATCAATGGGTCGCTGGGTCGTCTCGTCAGTGGATTGCATGGTCTGCTCCTCTCACCCGGGCAGACGCAGCGCCTCTGGGGGCTTTACACTTGGGCCAGGAATTCGCCATGCCCTTGCCTAGCCATGAGTTGAGTCGCCCGTGACCGACGACGGGGGTATCCCAGCCCGCCTGCTCGCGGAGCGACGCGCGTTCCTGGGGTTCCTGGAGCGGCGGGTGGGAGACCGCGACCTGGCTGAGGACATCCTCCAGGAGTCGCTGGCCAAAGCCGTGGAGCGCGCCGACTCGATCCGCGACGAGGAGGCGGCCGTCGCCTGGTTCTATCGAGTCCTGCGCAACGCGATCATCGACCGCAGCCGCCGCGCCGCGGTCGCCGATCGCCGCCTCACCGAATATGCCCAGCAGTTGGAGCAGGCCTCGGAGCCCAATCCGAGCCACGTCGAGCAGGTCTGCCAGTGCGTCCGCGCCCTGGTCGACACTCTGAAGCCCGACTACTCCATGGCCCTCGAGCAGGTCGACTTGGCGGGCAAGTCGCTCGCAGACTACGCGCAGGAGGTTGGGATCACCGCGAACAACGCCGGGGTGCGCGTGCATCGGGCGCGAAAGGCCCTTCGCAAGGAGGTCCTCGGCTTCTGCCGTATGTGCGCCGAGCATGGCTGCGTGGACTGCTCGTGCAAGAAGCCCCGGGGTCACCGTCCTTGAGAGACAGACAGCGTGGCGGGCGCCTCGTCACCTCCGCGACCTAGACGGACTGACTGGCTGCCCGCCGCAATGGCGGGCAGCCTGGATCCCTAGTCCGCCTACTAGTGCTTGTGCTTGCTGTGGTCGTGACCGCCCTTGTTGTGGCCTTGGCCTTCGTGCCCCTTGTGGGGGCTCTTCGCGCCCGCCTTGTGCTTCCACGCCGCGTCAAGCTTCGGCAGATACTTGTGCGGGTTGGCCTTAAGCTTCGGCAAGCAACCCTTGCAGCAGAGACGAACCAGGCGGTTCCCAATCACGGTCTCGACGGGCTTGCCCATTGAGCCGAGCTTGCCGCCGCCCACGACACAGGTGTCGAGTGGGTACTTGCTGCGATGGACCTTCACGATCGCCTTATCCAGCCGGGCCAAGTACTTCTTGGGGTTCTTGAGCAGCTTCTTCGTGCAGCCCTCACAGCAGAGGCGAACCAGGCGATTCCCGACGACGACATCGATGCCAGCGTCTTCGCCGTTCTCCATGAGAGACTCCTTGGAAACGACGCACACAGGGATCGGGTAGTGGGCCTTCTGGTCAGCGATCAGCTTGTCATTGATCTTCTTGAATTGACTGGCCTTGTCTTTCTCGAAGGTCCCAACGCAGCCGCCGCAGCAGAAGCGAACCTCTCGTCCGTCGTAGGACTTGACGACGGGATCCCCCATGCTGCCCAGCTTCTTGCCTGAGATCGGGCAGGTCGTCAGCGTGTATGGGTCTGCCGCCGTGTCCTTCGTGCCTTGAGCCAAGGCACTGGCAGGCAGAAGGAACAGGGTCAGAAGGAGGAGGAAGGGAAGTGGCTGAATGCGCATGGGTTCTCCTGAGTTAGGGGTGGAGCGGATCCTAAGCAGCTTCGGGACCACTTCAGAGATGCCGTTGCTCCGTTTGGGGGGAGAGCAAGTGCCTTTCAGATGTGAAATCTGAATGCGTCTGGCCTCGAGCGCTCGAGGGTAGGAACTCCTGCCAAGTGCGGCAAGCAGTGGTGTCGCATGAGAGGGAACGGGTTGGAGGGCCAGCGCTCCAGGGCTCGCCGCAGCAAGGCAGAACCCAGGTTTCGGACTTTCAGACGTGAAAGGCCTACCCGTTACACTCGTGGCCTTCGCCTCAGAACCGCCCTTCGGAGTTTGGGCCGAGGCGTGCGTCCCTCTCACCCTGGCCCGGACCCGAATCGTAGGCAAGGCACTCGTATGAAGTGGAGACGAATGAAACGACGATCTACGAGCTGGTTGCTGCCGATCGTCATAGGGCTGCTCATCTCGGCAGCACCCGGCTGCCAAACGCCTGGGGAGCTCGTCTCTGAGGACACGAGTCAGGTCTGTCCGGAGTGCAGAACCGAAACGCGGACATTCGTCTTCGAAGGCCTCACCTACAAGAGACACTTCTGCCCTCGTTGCAAGACAATGGACGCAGGGACGGAGTTCGACGAGACGGTCCACTACTGCGACAAGTGCGACGCGATCGTCGAGCCGTGCCGGTTGTGCCAGAAGGAGTGAGGCCTCGGGACGGAACGGCGCACTCTCCAACCGATTGACGCCGACTGCCCGCGGAGGTAGACAGCGTGCCACATGGTTTCGGCACCTGGCGACCTCCGCGGCCCGGACCATGGACGTGAGCCAGGGTACCGGAGGCCCGCAGGGGTGCCAATCAGACGTCGCACCTCGACCAGGTGTGCTTGCAAGTCGGGGCCCAGAAGCCTTAGGCGCTTGGCTCCTCGATTCCCAACTCGGTCATCCGCCGCCAGAGCGAGGTCGTACTGATACCCAAGCTGCGGGCCGCGTCTTTGCGGCTCCACCCTTCCGCGATTAGCGCGCGCTGAATGTGTCCTCGTTCGAAACGGCGGACCGCGCGGCGGAGGTCCATGTCGACCGCGTCGGGTTCCTCCTTGCCCAGGGGGAGGTCCTCGGGGCGGATCGTCATGCCGTCTCCCAGGACCATGGCCCGCTCCAGGACGTTCTGCAGCTCTCGGACGTTGCCGGGCCAGTCGTGGCCCATGAGCTGCAGCAAAGCCTCCGGGTCGACCTCCGAGTAGTTGGTCCGCAAGCTGGCGTTGAGCTTCGTGAGCAGGCACTGGGCCAGCCCCGGCAGGTCCTCCCTGCGGTCGCGAAGCGGCGGGAGCTGAAGCTGGACCACGTTCAGGCGGTAGTAGAGGTCCTGGCGAAACTCCCCAGCCTCCACGGCCTTTTCCAGGTCACGATTGGTCGCCGCGAGCAGGCGGAACTTGGCCCGCACGGGCTGGGTTCCACCCACGGGCAGCACCTCGCCGCTCTCGATCGCCCTCAGCAGCTTCGCCTGCGCCTCCAGGGACAGGTTTCCGATTTCGTCCAGGAACAACGTCCCTCCGTCCGCGGACTGGAACAGGCCCTTGCGGCCGGCCGCACCGGTGAACGCACCCTTCACGCTCCCGAACAACAGGGACTCCAACAGCGCCTCGGGGATCGCGCCCAGATCGACCACCACGTAGGGCTTGTCGCTCAACTGGCTCAGGCGGTGGAGGGTCTTCGCGACCACGTCCTTGCCCGTGCCGCTCTCGCCCGTGATCAGCACGGTGGAGCGGGTCGGCGCCACCCTGGCCACGGTCCGGGCAACCTCGGTCATGGCAGGGCTCGCGCCCACGTGGCACTCGCCGCCGCTCCGCAACAGTTCCTCCTTGAGCCGTCGGTTCTCGCGCGAGAGGTGCTGGAAGGTCAGCAGGTGCGCGACCTTGGTCAACAGCTCGTCGATCACCAGCGGCTTGAGCAGGTAGTCCGACGCACCCGCCTTGAGCGCATCGACCGCTGTCTCCACCGAGGCGAAAGCGGTCATGAGCAAGACGGACACTTCCGGCCGCTCACGCCGCACTTCCTTGAGGAGCGCCACACCGTCCATACCCGGCATGCGCAAGTCAGAGAGGAGGACGTCTGCTGGCGCCTCGCGCAGGAGGGCCAGCGCCTGCTCTGCGTTTCGCGCCAGCCGGACTTCATGGCCGGCTTCCTCCAGCGCTTCGCCGATCTCCTCGCGGATTGCGCGCTCGTCGTCCACGACCAGGACCGCGCCTTTGACGTTCATACGGCACGCTCCTCCGAAGCGCTGACGGGTAGACACAGCGTGAACCGTGCCCCGCCAAGCGGGCTGTCTCCGACCTCCAGGCGCCCGCCCAGCTCGTCGGCCAGGGACGCGCTCACGGCGAGCCCCAGCCCCGTGCCGCCGTGCTCCACGCGGGTCGTGAAGAAGGCCTCGAAGATGCGCTCCTTCAGCTCGGCTGGCACGCCGGGGCCGCTGTCGTCGACGAGTACACAGACCTCATCGCCTTCGCTCCGGCTCGTCACCTGAACCCGCCCCTTGCCCTCGGGCAGCGCGTCCAAAGCGTTCAGGAGCAGGTTGAGGAACACCTGCTGGACCTTGTCCTCGACGGAGCGGACGCGGGGGAGTTCCGGGTCGAGCTCGGTCGACATGTCGACCTCCTTGGCGCGCGGGTCCATGCTCACCAGCGACAAGGTCCGGCGCAGCAGGTCGTTCAGTGACAAGGAACGCCAGTCGTTGGCTGGGGGCCGGGCGTAGTCGACCAAGCTGCGGACGATCTGCCGAATTCGGTCCAGGTTCTCGGCCAGGACCTCGACCTTGCCGCCGCCCTCTTCTCGGCGGCGCATGCCCTGAACGACAGCAGAGATCGCGGTGAGTGGGTTTCCGATCTCGTGAGCGACGCCCGCGGCAAGGACTCCCATCGCCGCGATCCGCTCTTGGTTGACCGCAATGGTCCTGGCCTTCTCGAGCTCGAGGCTGCGCGCGCTGAGCTTCTCTTCCAGGACCTCCGCGTTCCGGTCTAAGCGGGCGCGCTGCTCCGCCAACTCCGTTGCCATCCGATTGACGGCCTCACCGAGGTCCTCGAGTTCGTCTCCCGTGCGGACGTTCACACGCTCGGTGAGTTCTCCTCGCGCAATGCGCGCTGTCGCATCCTGCAGCGAAGCCACGGCGCTCCGCAGCCGCCGGTTGAGCCAGAACGCCAAGAGCAGCCCGCCGACCCCTGCTACGCCACCCGGTATCAACGCCAGGAGCAGCATGTGGACCACGCGCTCGTTGTAGGCGCGGGAGTTGCCGCGCAGGCGCAGGACGGGGTGTTCCTCGCCCTTCCAGCGCTTCGTCGCGAGGGGCGTGGTGGCAGCGAACACGTGCCCCGAAGCGTGGAGCGCACTGTTCGCCTCTCCTTCCTCCTCGATCCAGACCTTGCCCGCAGGACTGCCGAGCTGTGCCGCGCTTGGCTTTGGCCCCGTCGCTCCCCACGCGCCCAGCAGAGTCCCGCTCTTGGGGTCGAAGATCTCGACGGAGATGAGCGCAGGCTCGTTCTGCAGCAGCTGCTGAACAGGAGGCTCCACTTCATGGAGGCACTCCCGCTCGCAAGGATCCGCCAATGCCAGCGCCAGCACGTCTGCCTCAGACCGAAGCCGGTCCTTGAACTCCGCCTCTGCCCTGCGGTGCTGGGAGACGAACAGGAGCGGGAGGCCGACCACCAGGACCGAGGCTGGGACCAGGAAGACGAGCACGAGGATTCGGTGGCGCAGACCCAGCCGCCAACCTCTCGCCCCGTTCGTCGTGTCCTCAGTCATCGCTCTCGACGGTAATTGCAATTGGAGTGCCTCGCACCTCGACCTTCTAACAAGGGAGTGTGGGGGTGGCATTTCAGATCTGAAACAGGACCTGCTTCCCAGAGGACGGGGAACTTGCAGACCTGAAACGCAGCGCAGGTTCGCGGGTTCGCTGCGGACGGCGGCGCCACGTTGCTGACTGTGGCCTGAAATGTGCACACGGTTCAGCGCACTGGAGGAAGCATGGACTCCGTCCTCCCCGGGCTCGATGCCGCGCCGAACATCCACCCCCTCTTCGTCCACTTCCCGGTGGCGCTATGGCCCGTGGCCTTGGTGGTCATGGCCTTCGCCTACCTCAAGAAGGACGACAAGGCCTACCAGTTTGGGACGGCGCTGCTCGGGGCCAGCGTGCTCGCTGGCTTGGCTGCAGCCCTCACCGGTTGGTTGGCTTCCGACGCTATGGGTCACGACCACCCCGGTCACGAGCTCATTCACGACCATCGCAACCTCATGCTGGCAGCGCTCCTGGTCTCCCTGGGAGCGGGTGGAGCCGCTTGGTGGTGCCGGCGGCCCGAACGTCGGGGCAGGCGGTGGATTCCGGTGGGGTTGCTGCTCGTCTGCTGCCTCCTGACCGTGCTCGGAGCGGACCGCGGCGCCTTGTTGGTCTATGGCCACGGCGTCGGTGTCCGGAACACCCAGCCTGCCTCGCCCGCCCATTCGCATGACGCAGAGCGAACAGCCAGCAATCACGCCGGGCACTCGCACTGAGCCTGAGGAGTCGTTCGCAATGGATGGAAGGGTGACGACACTCGACGGAGCCGTGGTGGAGGTGCAGTTCCCGGTCCAGCAGGCCGGGGACCTGCCGACCATTGGCCACGTCCTCGAGCTGAACCGCCCCGGACGCCGCCCGCTCCTGCTGGAGGTCATGCTCCACAACGAGCCCGACCACGTGCGCGCGCTGGCCTTCGGGGACACGCGCGGCTTCGCCGTCGGAGACCGCGTCGCCCCGACCGGCGGCCCGCTCCGTGTGCCGGTCGGGCAGGAGGTCCGTGGGCGAGTCTTCGACCTCCTGGGTCGGCCCCTGGACGGTGGCGACGCGATCGGCGGCGATCGGTGGTCGATCCTCCGCCCCTCCCCCGACCTCACGGCTCGGCGCCCTGCGCGGGCCGTGTTCGAGACGGGGCTCAAGGTGATCGACCTGCTCACGCCTCTGCCGCGCGGCGGGAACACGGGCCTGTTCGGCGGGGCCGGCGTGGGGAAGACCGTCCTCATGATGGAGCTGATGCAGAACACGGTGCACTACCACCGTGGTGTCAGTGTGTTCGCGGGGATCGGTGAGCGCTCGCGCGAGGCCCGCGAGCTGTGGCTCGAAATGGAGGGCTCGGGGGTCCTCCCCAACGTGGTGCTCCTCTACGGGCAAATGGGCGAGACGCCCGGGATCCGGTACCGCACAGGCCTGGCCGCGTTGACGGTCTCCGAGTGGTTCCGCGACGAGGCCGGCCAGGACGTCTTGCTGTTCATCGACAACGTGTTCCGCTTCGTGCAGGCGGGCAACGAGGTCAGCGGCATGTTCGGCCGGCCCCCCTCGCGGGTCGGCTACCAGCCGACGCTCGCCGTCGAGATCGCCCGGCTTCAAGAGCGGATCGCCAGCACCGAGCGCGGCGCGATCACCAGCGTCCAGGCGGTCTACGTCCCCGCCGACGACATCACCGACCCGGCCGTTGCCGAGGTGTTCAACCACCTCGACGGGTTCCTGGTCCTCTCCCGCGAGGCCGCCAGCGAGGGGCTCTACCCCGCGGTCGATCCGCTCCGCAGCACGTCGACCCTGCTGCGTCCCGAGGTGGTCGGCGTTCGCCACTCGCGGATCGCCGCCGAGGCGCGTCGCGTCCTCGCCAAGTACGAGGAGCTGCGGGACATCATCGCGTTGATGGGCACCGACGAGCTGGCGCCCGAGGACCGCCAGGCCGTGTTCCGCGCCCGCCGCCTGCGCCGCTTCCTCACCCAGCCCTTCTCGGTGACCGAGTCGTTCACCGGGCGTCCCGGCGCCTTCGTCCGGCTGGAGGAGACCCTCGACGGGTGCGAGGCGATCCTGCGCGGAGACTGCGACGACCTGCCCGAGCAGGCGCTTTACATGGGCGGCACGCTCGATGAGCTGCGGCGCAGGTACCAGGAGGCGCATGCGTGAGCGCGACGCTGCGGCTCCTCGTCACCACACCGCTCGGCGAGCACGTCGTCGAAGACGTGGTCTACCTCCGCCTGGACGGCCCCGACGGCTATCGCGGCGTCCAGCCGGGCCACGAGCCGGCGCTGACGGTGGTCCGGCCAGGCGCCCTGACGGTCGAGACCGTCGGGGACGCTCCGGGGGAGTCGTTCCTCGCGACCGAGGGCGGCTTCGCCTGGATCCAGGCAGGCGAGGTGCGGATCGTCACCCGCTGGGCCGCCCGGGCCGCAGACCTCGATCAGCTCCTCGACCAGCTCCGCGAGCGCTTCCACCGCCGCGCGCACGTCGAGCGCGACGTTCGCAGCCAACTCCAGCGCTACGACGCGGCCACCCGGCGCGCGCTGGTCGGGCTCCAGCGGGAGGTGACCCGGTGACCGAGTCCCCGCCTCGCCCGGAAGACGCGCAGCAGCCGGCGACGCCGCCCCAGGGGGAGCCTGAGGCCCCCGAGGACGAGGGGCTCCCCCGCTCGCGCCATCCCACCGACCGCGTGCTGATCGATCGGATCGAGCGGCAGAAGACCGAGCGCCTGAGGGCCTCACGAGAGCCCGCGGGCAGCCTGTGGCGGACCGTCGCCCAGGTGGGGACGCTCGGCTGGCTGATCGCCCTGCCGCCGGTCCTGGGGGCATTCCTGGGTCACCTGATCGACATGCGCCTCGACACGGGGATCACCTGGGCCATCGGCCTCCTCTTCCTGGGCCTGGGCATGGGCGGCTACTTCTTCTGGAGGACGATCCAGGAGGCTGAGGAGAACGGGACATGAACGCGCTGCTGATCGTCTCGCTGTGGTTCCTGGCCGGCGCGCTCTCGGCGGCCGTCCACGCCCGGCTCCTCCTCAAGGGGGTCGAAGGCGCGGTCGAGCGGCAGAGCGCGGCGTCCCTGCTCCTCGGCGCGCCCCTCCGGGTCGCCCTGCCTGCGGGCCTGCTCTTCGCCTCGAGCTTCGGGGGCCTCCTCCCGCTCTGCGGCGGGCTGGTGGGCTTCGTCCTGGGCGGGCTCGCTGCGCGCTGGCGGCTGTCACAGGGCCACCCGACCGCGGAGGTCACCTCGTGAACCCGCAGTTCACGATCCCCATTCTCGGCTGGGACGTCCCCGACGTCGTGTTCATCACGCTCGGGCTCACGGTGCTCCTGGTCGGCCTGTGCGCCCTTGCATCCAGGCGGCTGCAGACCTCGGGGCTCACGCTCTGGCAGACGGGGATCGAGCTGTTCGCGGGTTGGATCGAGCAGACGGTCTCGGAGGTCGTGGAGGAAGACCCCACGCCCTACGTGTCGCTGATCGGGACCCTGATGCTGTTCATCGCCGTCAGCAACTGCCTCTCGGTGGTGCCCTTCCTGCGGCCACCCACGGCCGAGCTCTCGACCGCGGTCGCCCTGGCCCTGGTGGTGTTCGTCGCCGTCCCCTACTTCGGGATCCGCCGACACGGCCTGTGGGAGTACCTGCGCCGCTACGCCAAGCCGAGCCCGATCCTGCTGCCCCTGAACATCATCGGCGAGCTGACGCGCACCCTCGCGCTCTGCGTCCGCCTGTTCGGGAACGTCATGAGCGGACAAATGATCGGGGCGATCGTGCTGCTGGTCGCGGGCGTGCTGGTGCCCGTCCCGCTGCTCGTGCTGGGTCTGCTCACTGGCCTGATCCAGGCCTACATCTTCGGGATCCTCGCCGCCGTCTACATCGCGGCCGCCGTTCAAGTCGAGCGGCGCGATCGCACCCCCCAGGAGGCCGCATGAGCGACCAAGCCCTGATCACGTTCATCTCCATCGCCACGGCCGGGTTCACGGTCGCGCTCGGGTCGATCGGCTCTGCCCTCGGCGAAGGGCGCGGCCTGGCAGCCGCGCTGGACGCCATCGCGCGGCAACCAGAGTCGGCCTCGACCCTGACCCGCACGCTGTTCGTCGGCATGGCCATGGTCGAGTCGACCGCGATCTACTGCCTGGTGATCGCGCTGATCCTCCTGTTCGCCAACCCCCTCCTCCCCTAGGTCGACGACGTGTCCATCGACTGGCGCCTGGTCCTGTTCGAGCTCCTCAACTTCGTGGTGTTGATGGTCCTGCTCGGCCGCTTCCTGTTCCGACCCGTCCGCGAGGCCCTCGCCGCGCGCCGGTCCGAGATCGAGCAGCGCAACGCCGAGCTCGCCGCGCAGCAGGCCGAGGCGGCCGCGCTGCGCGACGAGTACCGGGCCAAGATCGCGGGCGCCGAGCAGGAGGGGGAGCGGCTGCGAGCGGAGGTCCGCCGGGAGGCCGAGGAGAAGGCCGAGCACATCGTCGCCGCCGCTCGACGCGACATGGACCAGGCGCGGGAACGCCACCAGACGGACCTCGAGCTCGCCCGCCTCCGCTCGCTGGAGAGTCTGCGCGATCAGGTGGTGGCCCTCTCCGTCCAGGGCGCCGCCAAGGTCGTGGCGGGCATGTCGGAGACGAGCATCGCCACGGCCTACGCCCGAGAGGGCGCGCGGCGTCTCCTGGAGGCGGGGGCGCTGCCGCAGGACGCCACCGTCCGCCTCTGGACCAGCCCGGACGCCGACCCTGACGACGTGCGGCAGGTCGTCGGCAAGGTGCTCCACGACCGCTGCGCGCTCCAGACCGACGCCGACCCGGAGCTGGTCGGCGGCGTCCGCTTCGCCTTCCGCGACCTGGAGGTCGACGCCAGCGCCGGGGCCGCCTTGAAGCGCTGGCTCACCGAGCTGGACGAGGCCAACGCGGCCGAGGAGCCCGCGTGACCGAGCGCGAGCAGGAGCACCAGCAGTCAGGCGCGGAGGCGCTGGAGCGCCTTCGCCGCGGGCTGGACCGCGCCCGCCCCCGCGTCGACCTGGTGCGCTTGGGGCGGGTGAGCCGGGCGGGTGACGGGGTCGCCCTGGCGACCGGGCTGGACGAGCCCCTCGCCGGAGAGCTGTTGGACGTGAACGGCGTGGCGGCCCGGGTGGACGCGATCACCCGCGACGTCATGCGCCTCGTGCTCATGGGTGACCCCGAGCAGGTCGAGGCCGGCGACCCCGTACGCCGGCTGGGGCGCGTGCTCGACGTCCCGGCGGGACCCGAGCTGATCGGCCGGGTCGTCGACCCGCTGGGCCAACCACGCGATGGCCAGGGGCCGCTGCGGGCCCGGCGCCGGGTGCTGGTGGACGGGCCGCCGATCGCGCTCGAGGAGCGGGAGCCGGTCTCGCGGCCGCTGCGGACCGGCGTGTTCGTCCTCGACACCATGATCCCCGTGGGCCGGGGCCAGCGACAGCTCATCGTCGGAGACCGCTCGACCGGCAAGACGGAGCTCTGCCTGGACATCCTCGCCGCGCAGGACCCCGACGTGGTCGCGATCTACGTCGCCGTTGGCCGCCGCGGCGCCGAGGTCGCCGCCAACGTCGAGTGGTTGCGCGCGGCTGGCGTGCTGGAGCGCGGATTCGTCGTCACCTCGGACGCCGACGACCCGCTCGGGCTGATCCACCTGGCCCCCTACAGCGCCACCGCCATGGCCGAGGACCTGATGCGCGCCGGGCGCGACGTGCTGATCGTCTACGACGACCTGACGACCCACGCCCACGTCCACCGCTCGCTGGCCCTCCTCCTCGGCCGTCCCGTAGGTCGCGAGGCCTTCCCGGCGGACGTGTTCTTCGCCCACGCCCGCCTGCTGGAGCGGGCGACCCAGCTCGGACGCGCCAGCGGCGGGGGCTCCCTGACCGCGCTCCCGATCGTCGAGACCCAGGCCGGGGATCTCTCCGCCTTCGTCCCCACGAACATCGTGTCGATCACCGACGGGCAGATCCGGCTCGACACGGCGCTGGCCGCTGCCGACCAGATCCCGGCCGTGGACGTGTCCCTCTCGGTCTCGCGCGTCGGCGGCAAGGCCCAGCCCCAGGCGCTCAAGCGCGTGGCGGGGCCGCTGAAGAACCAATACGCCCAGTTCCTCGAGTTCGAGGTCTTCGCCCGCTTCGGCTCTCGCCTGGAGAGCGAGGCGCAGCAGCTGATCGAGTGGGGGCGTCGCGTGCGCCGCGCGTTGCGCCAGGAGCGAGGCGAAGCCTTGGGGTGGGCCGAGTCCGTGGCGCAGGTGCTCGCGCTCGACACCGACGCTGTCGCGCAGATCCCCGTCGACGAGCTGGACGACGCGCTGGATCGGGCGCTGGCGGCCATGCGTGAGCGCGATCCCGCCGCCTGGAGCGAGCTGGAGCAAGGGCACCTCCCGCCCCAGGCCCAGCTCGACGCCCTGAAGGAGGCTGCCGAGACAGCGCTGGCGCCGCAGCCAGCGGGGAGGACCACGTGAAGGCCGTCCGGGCGCTGGAGGAGCGACTCAAGGCGTGGCGGAGCTTCCGCGACGTCGCCCACGCCACCCGGTCGCTGGCGGCGGCACAGGTCCTGCGTTGGAACGCGCAGGTCGCCCACACGCGCCGTCAGCTCGCCTGGAGCCAGGCGTTCCACGAGCGCGTCCAGCGCTGGGAAGACCGCCACCGGCGTCGTCCCCCCGCCACCTGCGCGGTCCTCGCGCTGGGGACGGACCTCGGGCTCTGCGGACGTCTCAACCGCTTGGTGGCCGACGCCGCGCTCCAGGTGGTCGAGGAGCAGCAGGTCGTCCTGTTCGCGGCGTGTGGGGCGCGGCTGCTGGACCTGCTCCCGGACGACGTCCCCCGCCTGGAGGAGCCAGCGCCGTCCAGCATGGCCGCCGCCGTCGAGCTCGCCGAGCGCGTCGAGGCTGAGGTCGGGGACGCGGGGCTCAGGACGCGCCTGTGCATCGTCTCCGCCACCGGGGTCTCCCGCGGCGGGAGCCCCCAGGTCGAGACCTCCTGGGACGTCGGGAGCGACCTCGCGGGGCTGGCGGAGGCGCGGGCAGCCCTCGCCCGACCCCTGGCTCAGTTCGCTCCCGCCGACGTCGCGCACACCCGCGCGCGGTCGCTCCTCGCTCACGCGCGCATCCTGCACGCCGCCTGCGAAGGCGCGCGGGCAGAAGCCAGCGTTCGCCTGGCGCGCATGACCCGCGCCCACGAGTCCGCGGAGCGGCGGATCGCCGAGCAGGAGCGCGTGCTCCGCAAGGCTCGCCAGGAGGGGATCACGCAGGAAATGCTCGAGGTGCTCTCGCAGCGCCACATCGCGGCCATGGCGCCGTGAGGAGAAGTTCATGAGCTGGAGGACGTTCACGCTGGCGGCCGCGCTCGCGATCGGCCTGGGTCTGCCAGGTTGCGCGACGCCGGGGCAGGTAGTGAAGGAGGAGGCGAGCCCGGTGTGTCCGAGCTGCAGCGAGCAGACCCGCACCACGGTGTTCGAGGTTCTGACCGTCGATCGCCACGTGTGCCCGAAGTGCGAGACCGAGGTCGACTACAACAACGAGATCACCCCGCCTGGGACTGTGCACTACTGCTCGAAGTGCCGGCTGATCGTGCAGGAGTGCCCGCAGTGCGCCGCTCAGTGAGGAGGAGCCATGACTGCTAACCCCACGCTCACATTTCTCGGCGGCACGGGGACGGTTACCGGGTCGAAGTACCTGCTGAAGTGGTCCGGCAAGCGCGTCCTGGTCGACTGCGGCTTGTTCCAGGGCTGGAAGGAGCTGCGCCTCCGCAACTGGGCGCCCCTGCCCGTCGATCCCAAGACGATCGACGCCGTCGTCCTCACCCACGCCCACCTCGACCACAGCGGCTACCTGCCCTTGCTGGTCAAGAACGGATTCAAGGGGCCGATCCACGCCTCTCACGCCACCCAGGACCTGTGCGGCCTGCTCCTGCGGGACTCCGGCCACATTCAGGAGGCCGACGCCCGCTACGCGAACAAGAAGGGTTTCTCGAAGCACAAGCCCGCCTTGCCCCTCTACACCCAGGAGGACGCGGAGGTGGCGCTGGAGCAGTTCGAGCCCGTCCCCTTCGACGAGGCCGTCCAGCTCGAGCAGGGTCTCAGCTTCAGCCTCGCGCCGGCCGGTCACATCCTCGGGTCGGCCCTGGTCCGCTTCACGGGCCCGGAGCGCTCGATCCTGTTCACCGGTGACCTCGGCCGCCCACACGACCCGGTCATGTATCCGCCCGCCGCGGGCGGGCGCCCGGACTACCTGGTGGTCGAGTCGACTTACGGCGACCGGCTCCATGAGGAGACCGACGTCGAGGAGCGCCTGGCTGAAGTCGTCGCGGAGACGTGCGAGCGTGGAGGCGCCGTGCTCATTCCCACCTTCGCCGTCGGGCGAGCCCACGCCCTGCTCTACCTGCTGCAGAAGCTCATGGCGGAGGAGCGGATCCCGGACGTGCCTGTGTTCCTGGACAGCCCCATGGCGGTCTCGGCCATGGAGATCTACTGCAAGCACATGCGAGAGCACCGGCTCGACGGGCCGACCTGCAAGCGGACCTGCAACGTCGCTCGCTACGTGCGGAGCGTGGACGAGTCGAAGGAGCTCAACCTCCGAAAGGACCCCCGGATCGTCCTCTCGGCGAGCGGCATGCTCACTGGCGGTCGCGTGCTCCACCACCTCAAGCACATCGCGCCGGATCGCAACTCGACGATCCTGTTCATTGGCTTCCAGGCCGGCGGCACCCGTGGAGCGCAACTCCTGGGCGGCGCGAAGTCCGTGAAGGTCCACGGCGGGCAGGTGAAGATCCGCGCAGAGGTCGCCTGCATCGACGGGCTCTCTGCACACGCCGACTACCGCGAGATCTTGGCCTGGCTGGGCGGGTTCGAGCGCCCGCCCCTGCGGACGTTCATCACCCACGGCGAGCCGACCGGCTCCGAGGGGCTGCGAAAGCGCATCGCAGACGAGCTGGGGTGGCCCTGCACCGTCCCCGAGCACGGCGACCGGGTGGAACTCCCCCGGAGAGGAGGCACGTCATGACCGCCCAGGAACCATCCTGCTGCGACGCGCACGGGGACGGGCAGCACCCCCTCACCCTGCGCCGCCTGGGGATCGACACCCACCAGGAGGCCGTGATCTACATGCCCAGCGACTGCCATGTCTGCCGGGCCGAGGGCTTCCAGGCGCGCTCGCGGGTGCTCGTGAGCGCCAACGGGCACTCGATCCTGGCGACCGTCAACCAGACGACCCCAGGAGGGCTCCTCGCGCCGGGCGAGGCGGGCCTCTCCGAGGCGGCGTGGGGTCGCCTCGACGCCAGCGAGGGCACCCAGGTCACCCTCCGCCACGCGCCCGCCGTGGAGTCGCACGGCGCGATCCGCGGCAAGATCCACGGCAAGCGCCTCGGGCGCGAGGCCATGCGGCACGTCGTCGAGGACGTGGTCGCCGGTCGCCTCTCGGACATTTACCTGTCCGCGTTCATCACGGCCTGCGCCGCCACCCTGGACTTCGACGAGGTCGTCTCCCTGACCCAAGCCATGATCGACACGGGACAGCGCCTGGAGTGGCAGAGCGACCTCGTCGTCGACAAACACTGCGTGGGCGGGCTCCTCGGGAACCGGACGACGCCGATCGTCGTCGCGGTCGCAGCCGCCTGCGGGCTCACGATCCCCAAGACGTCGTCGCGCGCGATCACGTCGCCCGCCGGCACCGCCGACGTCATGGAGACCCTGGCGCCGGTCGACCTCGACGAGGCCGCCATGCGCCGGGTCGTCGAGCGGGAGCGGGGCTGCCTGGTGTGGGGAGGGAGCTCCCGCCTCAGCCCTGCCGACGACATCCTGATCCGGGTCGAGCGGGCGCTCGACCTCGACAGCCTCGGCCAGCTCGTGGCCTCCGTCCTCTCCAAGAAGGCAGCGGCCGGGTCCACCCACGTGCTGATCGACATTCCCCACGGGCCCAAGGCCAAGGTCCGCAGCGTCGACACGGCCCAGCAGCTCGGGCGCCTGCTGGAGGGCGTGGGTCGCCTGGTCGACCTCGACGTCCGCGTGCTCCTCACCGACGGCTCGCGCCCGATCGGGCGGGGGTTTGGGCCGGCCCTGGAGGCCCGCGACGTCCTGGCGGTGCTCCAGAACGACCCGAACGCCCCCGCCGACCTGCGTGAGCGCGCGCTGGACGTCGCCGGCGCCGTCCTGGAGTTCTCGCCGAACATCAGCGCGGGCGGAGGTCCGCGCGTGGCTCGGCGGGTCCTGGAGGACGGGGCCGCTTGGTCCAAGTTCCAGGCGATCTGCGAAGCCCAGGGCGGGCTTCGTGAGCCCCCGCGCGCCGCGTTGACGCACACCGTCGAAGCCACGCGCGCAGGGCAGGTGCTCGAGCTCGACAACCGGCGGCTGTCGCGCGTGGCCAAGTTCGCCGGGGCGCCTGCCGACCCGGCGGCGGGCCTCGAGCTGCACGTGGGCATCGGCGACTCGGTGGAGGCAGGGCAGCCGCTGTTCACGCTCCACGCTCAAGCCAAGGGCGAGCTGGGCTATGCGCTCGACTACCTCGAGCGCGAGGCTGACCTCGTCCGGCTCGGCAAGGAGGAAGCATGAGCCTCCCGCTGGTGTTCGCCCTCCCCGGGAACGACGCCTTCGCGGCGGACCTGGCGACCGCGCTCGAGGGCGGGTTGGGGAGCGCCGAGGTGCGCCGCTTCCCGGACGGCGAGACCTACGTGCGCCTGGAAACGGACGTCCGGGACCGCGAGGTCGTGTTGGTGTGCACGCTGCATGAGCCCGACGAGAAGGTCGTCCCCCTCGTCATGCTGGCCGAGGCTGCGCGCGACCTGGGGGCGCGCCGGGTCGGCCTGGTCGCGCCCTACCTGTCCTACATGCGCCAGGACAAGCGCTTCCACAGCGGCGAAGGGATCACGAGCCTCTACTTCGGCCGCTTCCTCTCGCGGGTGGTCGACTGGCTCGTGACGGTCGACCCCCACCTGCACCGCCACGCGACCCTCGCCGAGTCCGGCTACACGATCCCGACGCGCGTCGTCCACGCAGCCCCGGCCGTCGCCGACTGGATCCGGGAGCACGTCGAGCGCCCCGTGCTCGTCGGCCCCGACAGCGAGAGCGAGCAGTGGGTCTCGTCGGTCGCCGAGCTCGCCAGCGCCCCACACATCGTGCTGGAGAAGGTCCGGCGGGGGGACAAGGACGTTGAGGTCTCGGTGCCTGAGGTGGACCGCTACCGCGACCACACCCCGGTGCTGGTCGACGACATCATCTCCACCGCGCGGACCATGGTCGAAACGCTGCGCCACTTGGCCCGCGCCGGAATGCCGCCCACGGTGTGCGTGGGGATCCACGCCGTCTTCGCCAGCGACGGCCTCCAGGCCCTGGAGGGCGCGGGCCCGGCGCAGATCGTGACTTGCGACACGATCGAGCATTCGACCAATGAGATTGGGCTGGCGCCTGCGCTCGCCGCGGCGGTGAGCGAGGTGCTGGCCGAGGAGGGCGGAGCCCCCGAGAGGAATGCCAATGAAAGTCAGTGACCTCATGACGACCGAAGTCGTGAAAGTCAAAGAGACCGATCCGATCGCGCGCGTGCGCCGCATCCTGGGCGGCAAGGACTTTCACGCCCTCCCCGTGGTCGACGACTGGGACTACCTCGCCGGGATCGTGACCTGCGCGGACTTCGTGGACATTCAGGGCGACGAGGCCCGGCACCCGGTGAAGGAGGTCATGCAGCGGCGGGTCTACACCGTGCCCGAGACCGTCGACGTGGTGCTCGTGGCCCGCTTCATGGCCAAGTACCACGTCCGGCACCTCGTGATCGTGCGGGACGGGAAGGTCCACGGGATCCTGAGCTCCTTCGACATGCTCCGGGCCCTGACCGAGCGAGACGTCCCGAGCGGGTCGGGCAGGGGCAAGGCCAAGCAAGAAGACCCGCGGACCGAGCTGGAGCGCCTGGGGCTCAAGTTCGTCGACACGCTCAGCAGCTCGGACGGCGGCGAGCCCTGTCACTGAGCAGGTTCGCGGTGGGCCGGGCACTCGGTCTGCTCGCTGGCCGCGATCCGGGCGATGTGCAAGCCCACCAGCCTGGCGACCAGCAGCGCGAGGTAGAGCTGACCCACCACCGCCTCCAGGGTGCTGAGGGACCTGGCGAACGGGCTCCGCGGGACCACGTCGCCGAACCCCAGCGTCGTGAGGGTCGTGAAGCTGTAGTAGATCAAGTGCGGGAAGCCCGCCAGCACGGCGTGGCTCTCCGGGGATCCTCCGGCTGGGTCGTGAAAGGCCCCGGGCTGGAAGTGCTCCATGAGGGAGAACACGAGCGCCCACCCCAACCCGATGAGCAAGTAGCCGCAGATCGCGGCCTCCAAGCGGTTGGCCGTGACGGGGCCCGGCTCCAGGACGCGCTTGAGCAGGGTGCCGCCCGTGAGCAGGAAGAACAGCAGCCCCAGCACATGGCCCAGCGGCAGGAGCGAAGCCACCCCGAGCAGGTGGCTCCCTGCAGCCGTGACGATCGCCAGGACGGACAGCGCGAGGGCAGCGCGGAACACGGCGCGCCCTGGGCCTCGCAGGGCGCGGACGGTCAGCAACAGCGCCGCGGACACGAACAGGTCGAGCAGCGCGGAGCCTACGTGACCCAAGCCCAAGAGCGGCCATAGGAGGAACAGCCCCAGCAGGGCGACCAGCAGGACGGTGCAGCGCTCCTCCCCCTCGGGGCGTGCTTCGATCACTCGCTCAGCCATCGGACCTCCTCGCGTTTCGTAGTTGCAAGTCTCGATCCGCCAGCACCTCCCTGCCAACCCCGGCCGACGCCTCGCGATTGCGCGACCCGGACCTGCTCGGCGTCACGTGGCCGTGAATGGCCTCCCAGCCCGGCATTTCAGATCTGAAATGCCTGAACTCCAGGAGTTGGAGATGCCCTGCCCACTCTGGAGGCAGAACCCCCGACAAGGCGACAAGCGCTGGGGAGCGGTGGTCGGCACATGAGTTGCACGTCGGTCGGCCATGAGAGTCGGGGTCGTCTGCGAGCGAGTCGAAGACAGGGACGCTAAGTCGTCTCCGGGCTCTGCGACGTCCGCGCTCCTCGACAGCCGCTTCCTCGAGCAGTCGAACCGCCGGCTGGCGCTGGTGAGCGCCGTCTTCGCCGGCGTCGTCGCCGCGCTCGTCCTGAGCGCGTTCGTGCTCTACGGACCCCTCGGGTGGGAGGCCCCCCACCACCTCACCCACTTCCTGGCCGCCCAGACCGTCTTGTTCTTGCTCTCGCTGGGCATGGCGGTCGTCGCCTGGCGCCGGCTGCTGCCGGCGCGGACGACCCTCAAGGTCGGGCTCGCCTACCAGCTCCTCGGCGCGCTCGTGCTCTCGGTCTGCGCCTTCTCCGGCGACATGCTCCTCCAGGGCGTGGGCGTCAAGCTGTCGTGGCTGGCCGTGTGGATCCTCCTCTTCCCCCTGCTGATTCCCAGCCGGCCGCTGCGCAGCCTCGTCGTCTCGACCCTCTGCGCGACCACGGCGCCCGCGGTCTTCTTCGTGTGGAGCCTCGCGGAAGGCCAGGCCCTGCCGCGGCTCCCCGTGTTGGCCGAGACGTTCCTCCCCTACTACGTCTGCGCTGGCCTCGCGGTGGTCCCGGCGTGGCTCGTGTTCGACCTCGGCTCGGCCGCCACGACCGCCCGGGACACCGTTCGCCAGCTCGGCAGCTACCGCCTCGTCGAGCTCCTGGGGCGCGGCGGCATGGGCGAGGTGTGGCGCGCGGAGCACGCCCTGTTGGCACGGCCCGCGGCCGTCAAGCTCGTCCACCTGCCGACGACCGGCACCCACGGGACGCCGCCGCTCCAGGATCGGAGCGAGGTCCTGGCGCGCTTCGAGCGCGAGGCCCAGACGATCGCGGCCCTGACCTCACCGCACACCGTCAGCCTCTACGACTACGGGGTCACCGACGACGGCACCCTCTACTACGCCATGGAGCTCCTCGAAGGGATCGACCTGGAGGAGCTGGTCGATCGCTTCGGCCCGCTCTCCCCTGCCCGCGCGATCTACCTCCTGCGGCAGGTGTGCGAGTCGCTGTCCGAGGCGCACGCCGCGGGGCTCGTCCACCGCGACATCAAGCCCTCGAACCTCATGGCTTGCCACGTCGGCAACCAGGTCGACTTCGTCAAGGTCCTCGACTTCGGCCTCGTGCGGCGCATGAAGCCCGCCGAGCAGGACCCCCGCGTGAGCGACGCGGACTACGTCGTGGGGACGCCTGCCTTCATGGCCCCCGAGCTGGCCAAGAGCCCCGCGGAGGTCGACTCCCGCGCCGACGTCTACGCGATCGGCTGCGTCGCCTACTGGCTGCTGACCGGGCACCTGGTGTTCGAGCAGTCCACCGCGGCCGGGATCATCGCCGACCACGTCCATGCTCCACCGCCGATCCCGAGCGCGAAGACACGGCAGGCGATCCCTCCCGAACTGGAAGAGCTGATCATCAACTGCCTGGCCAAGACCCCGCGCCTGCGGCCGCAGACGGTGGATGACCTGCACGAGCGCTTGGCGCGGATCGCGGTCGCGCAGCCGTGGACCCAGCAGCGGGCCCACATGTGGTGGCGCGCGCGACTCCGGGAGCTCGTCCCTGACGAGGGGCCTGCCGCTGAGGCCGAGTCCGCCCCCGCGGTAGAGCCTCCCCAGGACCCCACGCCTGCCGAACCGGCGCCGCGCGCCGACCACGCTGTGCTCGACTACGAGCCCCGCTTCGCGAGCTACCCGCGCGTCGCCGTGAGCGCGATCTCGGAGATCCGCATCCGCGCGCGCCAGCGCCAGTACGCTCGCGCGCGGGACGAGTCTCGCCTGGCCCGCGCCCAAGTGACGGCCGATCGCGAGGCCACCTCGTGATCGGCGCGCGACTCCTGAGCGTCCTCCTGATCGTCACCCTGCTCGTTCCGGGAGGAATCGGGCAGCTCGACCTCTGCGCCTGCCAGGGCGGAGATCACGGCCTGTTCTGCAGCCAGGCGGAGGCTCCTCAGCCGCGCGCTCACGGTTGCTGCGCCATGCAGGCAGACGACGACCGGAACGAGCGCGCCCAGTCCCCCGACCACTGCCCCGACTGCCCGAAGCTCGACCTCGGGGACGCTGCGGGCAGCAAGCTGCCTGCGACCGGCGAGCCGTACTGCGGGCAGCTCGCGCTCGTCCTTTTCGAGGCTCCTCCCGCCGTCCCGAGCCCCCAAGACCGCCGATTGCAGACTTCTGCGTGTTGGCCGCGACCCCCGCCTGGCAAACACAGGCTGCACCTACTTCACCGCGTCTTCCTGCTCTAGGCGGTTGACGCCGGGCAGCGCCCGGCGCCCCCGGCGTCTGCGCGCTCAGGACGACGTCCGTCCCGAGCTCGAGCAGACGTCTCGCCCGTCCTTCCACGTGCAGGAGAACGCACCGTGTCGCGATCCGTGTGCGCGCTAACAGGCGCGCTGACCGTCTTGTCCCTCTCCCTGGCCGGCTGCGCCTACGACCGGGAGCGTACGGCCTGGACCGATTGGAGCGAGCTCGACGCCAGCTTTCGCCCCATGAACGAGGAGGTCGCGCCGCTGACGTCGGCCAGCACCCTGACGGACTACGTCGCCCTCGCGCTGCGCCGCAACCCGGCTCTGCAGGCCCAGTCCCAGCGCTGGCGCGCAGACCTCGAGCGGGTGCCGCAGGCGCGTTCGCTGCCCGACCCGGAGCTGACCTACGGCGGCTTCATCGAGCAGGTCGAGACCCGCGTCGGCCCGCAGCGACACCGGTTCGGCGTCTCCCAAATGGTGCCCTGGCCCGGCAAGCTCGCCGAGCGGAGCGCCATGGCGCTGGAGGAGTCCGAGGCGACGCGGGCCAGGACCGACGCGGTCCGCCTGCGGATCGTGTATCAGGTCGCGCGGGCCTACGCCGACTACTACTACCTGGCCCGCGAGCGCGCCGTCACGGACGAGACCCTGACCTTGGTCCGGCACTGGGAGTCCGTCGCCCAGACCCGGTTCCGCGCTGGCGCGCAGGCGGCCCACCGGGACGTGATCAAGGCGCAGGTCGAGATCGGGCGGTTGGAAGATCGCCTGGCCACGCTCAACGACGCCCGCAAGCCCCACGTGGCCCGGCTGCGCTCGCTCCTGGACGTCCCCGCCAACTTCGAGATCCCCTGGCCGTCGTCGGTCCCCGCCACGTCGCTGGCGGTCTCCGACGGTGAAGTCCTGGCCCTGATCGAGCGGCACAGCCCGCTCCTCGCGGAGCTCAACCGCAAGATCTCGGCTCGCGAGCGCGGCGTCGACTTGGCGTGGCAGAGCTACCTGCCCGACTTCATGTTCGGCTTCGAGTACATCGAGACCGGCCCGGCCGTGCGCAACGCCATGGGCGTTCGTCCCTCCGGGAGCGGCGACGACGCCATGATCGCCAAGTTCGGGATCAGCTTGCCGATCTGGTTCGGCCGCTACGAATCCTCGGTCTCGGAGGCGCGGGCGCGTCTCCGAGCCGCCGAGCTCGACCGTGCGGACGCCGAGAACTCGCTCGAAGCGTCCGCGGCCCGCGCCCTGTTCGACTACCGAGATGCGGAGCGAAAGCTCCGCCTCTACCGGGACTCGCTCGTGCCCAAGGCCGAGCAGTCCCTGAAAGCCACATCCGCCGCCTATGAGGCGGGCGCTGGCGACTTCCTGGATGTCCTGGACGCCGAGCGCGTCCTCCTCGAGTTCCACCTGTCCCGCGAGCGGGCCCTCGCCGATCGCGTCCGCTCGTTCGCCGAGCTGGAAATGCTCACCGGCACCGACCTCAAGCCGCGGTCCGAGCGCTAGGAGTCTTCATGACGAACCACGACGAACCCAAGCCGACCGACTCGGCAGACGACACCACGCCGGCCGACGCGGCGGACGACACCAAGCCGACCGCCTCCGCGGAGGAGCCGAAGGCTCCGACGCCGCAGCCGACTCCCGCAGAACCGGAAGCCCCGCGCTGGCAGCGAGCCCGCTGGGTCGCGGGCGCGGTGGTCTTTCTCCTCGTCGGCTTGCTCCTGGGGCGACTGACCTCGCCCGAGGCCTCGCCTCCCCCGGCCGAGGGCCAGACCGCGGCGGACGACAAGCCCACGGTGTGGACGTGCTCCATGCACCCCCAGATCCGTAGCCCGAAGCCTGGGAAGTGCCCCATCTGCGGCATGGACTTGATCCCCGTCGGCGAGGGCGGTGACGACTCGGGCCCCCGTGAGCTGAAGCTGCAGCCAAACGCGGTGACGTTGGCCGAGATCGAGACTGAGCCCGTCCGGCGACGCGACGTCGCCCGCGACGTCCGCATGGTGGGCAAGGTCGACTACGACGAGACCCGGCTCAACTACATCACGGCCTGGATCCCCGGGCGGCTCGACCGCATGTACGTGGACTACACAGGCACCCTCGTCCGCAAGGACGACCACCTGGTCGAGATCTACAGCCCGCAGCTCCTGAGCGCCCAGGAGGAGCTGCTGCAGGCGATCGAGGCCCGCAAGAAGCTGCAGGCGAGTAGCAGCCGCTTGATGCTCGAGACGGCCGACCAGACCGTGGCATCCGCCCGCGAGAAGCTGCGGCTGTGGGGGCTGGGGCGAGATCAGATCGAGGAGATCGAGCGCAGCGGTCGGACCTCGGACCACATCACGATCCGCGCGCCGATCGGCGGGATCGTCGTCCACAAGAACAAGAACACCGGCGACTACGTCAACACGGGCGAGCGCGTCTACACGATCGCGGACCTGAGCCAGGTGTGGGTCCAGCTAGACGCCTACGAGTCGGACCTGCCCTGGGTCCGGTACGGTCAGACGGTCCAGTTCGAGACCGAGTCCTATCCCGGCGTCCCCTTCGAAGGGCGGGTGGTGTTCGTGGACCCGGTCCTGACCGGCAACACCCGCACGGTGAAGGTCCGCTTGAACGTGACCAACGCCGACGGGCGGCTGAAGCCCGGCATGTTCGTCCGCGCGGTGTTGAAGGCTCCCCTCCAGGCCGAGGGGCAGACCCTGGATCCGAGCTTGGTCGGCAAGTGGATCTGCCCCATGCACTGGGACGTGATCAAGGACGCCCAGGGCCAGTGCGACCAGTGCGGCATGCCCCTCGTCCGCGCGGAGTCCCTGCACCGGACGGGCGACCCACAAGCCAAGCCTCCGCTCGTCGTGCCGGCGTCGGCGGTGCTCTGGACCGGGGTCCGTTCGTTGGTCTACGTGAAGCAGCCAGGCGATCAGCCCTCGTTTCGCGGCCAGGAGATCGTCCTCGGCCCTCGGGCCGGCGACTTCTACATCGTCCGCTCGGGGCTCTCGGAGGGCGACCTAGTCGTGACGAAGGGGGCCTTCAAGATCGACAGCGCACTTCAGATCGAGGCGCGGCCGAGCATGATGCTCCCGCCGGCGGGCCGCCGAGAAACCCAGCGCCACGAAGCGACGCCAGCGTTCCTGGCGGCGCTGCGCCCCGTCTATGAGGGCTACCTGGCCGTGCAGGAGGCCCTGGCGGGGGACGACCTGGCCGCGGCCAAGACCGCGGCCAGCATCCTCGCGACGGCGATCCAAGGCGTCGACATGAAGCTCGTCAGCGGCGACGGGCACATGGCCTGGATGCGCGAAGCGAAGCGCCTGCGCGACGCGGCGGAGGCGATTTCCACGGCGGAGAGCATTGATGCGGCGCGCGCGAGCTTCGCCGACCTGGCTGAGGCCGCGCTCGACGTGGAGCGCCAATTCGGGCACGCCCAAGGGGTCTATCGCGAGGCGTTCTGCCCCATGGCCCGCGACAACAAGGGTGCGAGCTGGCTGCAGCGGGGCGAGGAGGTTCAGAACCCGTTCTTCGGGGCCAGCATGCTCCGCTGCGGTGAGGTCCGCTCCACCTTCCCGGCCCGGGGGGAGGAGCCACAGCGCCCGCAGCAGCCGGCCACGCCGGCACCGACAGGTCATGAAGGCCATGACCACGCCACACCGCCGGGACATGAGGGCCACGGTCAGCC
The DNA here is from genome assembly GCA_937911525.1 of uncultured bacterium. Classification (GTDB taxonomy): domain Bacteria; phylum Planctomycetota; class J058; order J058; family J058; genus NORP233. The sequence goes on along the minus strand of CALDQK010000927.1, from coordinate 21,752 downwards.
CCCTGCTCAGCCCGAGTCGCCAGCCCCAAGCCCGACGCCGACGCCCGGGCAGGACTCTGGCGCCAGTCTCGACACGTTCCGCCGCCAGCTGGACGGAGCGCTGGCGGCCTACTTCAACCTCCAGCGGGAGCTGGCCGAGGACAAGGCGACGGGAGCCACCCGCGCTCCGGAGCTGCGCCGAGCGCTCGAGGGCGTCGACCCCGCTCAGCTCCCCTCGGCCGACCGCGACGTTTGGCGTCAGACTCGTCTCCCAGGATTGCTCGCCGATGTGAAAAACCTCGAACAGGCAGCCGGATTGGAGGCCCAGCGCCAGGCGTTCGAGCCCCTCTCGACGAAGCTGACCGCCGTCGTCTCCCGCTATGGGCACCTTCCACAACGCTCGGTGCGGCGCTTCCACTGCCCCATGGCCTTCGGGAACCGCGGCGCAGATTGGCTGCAGGAGGGAGAGCAGGTCCTCAACCCCTACTTCGGGTCGCGCATGTTGCGCTGCGGACGGCAGGTCGAGTCGATCCCGGCCTCCGGACGCGACCCGGCAGCAGCTCCTCCGGCTGACGCCGCGCCCACGCCGCAGCCCAGCTCGCGCCCCGCGGAGCCGACGGGAGGCTGGACCTGCTCCATGCACCCCCAGATTCGTCAGCCAGGACCCGGGAAGTGCCCGATCTGCGGCATGAACCTCGTCCCCGTTCGTGAGCGCGACGAGAAGGGAGGTGGGAAGTGATCGCCCGCACGATCCGCTTCTGCCTGGAGAACAAGCTCGTCGTCGCGCTGATGATCGTGTTCTTCATCGGCTGGGGAGTCATGGTCGCCCCCTTCGACTGGGACGTACCGGCGATCCCTCGGGACCCCGTCCCTGTCGACGCGATCCCCGACATCGGCGAGAACCAGCAGATCGTCTTCACCGAGTGGATGGGCCGCTCGCCCCAGGACGTCGAAGACCAGATCAGCTACCCCATGACGGTCGCCCTGCTCGGGATCCCGGGCGTCAAGACCGTCCGCAGCTACTCCTTCTTCGGCTTCTCCTCGATCTACATCATCTTCAAGGAGGACGTCGACTTCTACTGGTCGCGCTCGCGCGTCCTGGAGAAGCTCGCGAGCTTGCCGGCCGGGACGCTCCCCAAGGGCGTCCAGCCCGCGCTCGGCCCCGACGCGACCGCGCTCGGGCAGATCTACTGGTACACGCTCGAAGGCCGAGACCCGCAGGGCAACCCGACCGGCGGCTGGAACCCTGACGAGCTGCGCACCGTCCAGGACTGGTACGTGCGCTACGCGCTCCTGGGCGCCGAGGGCATCTCCGAGGTCGCCTCCGTGGGCGGCTTCGTGCGCGAGTACCAGGTCGACGTCGACCCGGACGCCATGCGGGCGCATGGGGTCAGCCTGACCCAGGTCGTCGACGCCGTCCGCAACTCCAACCTCGACGTGGGGGCCCGCACGATCGAGGTCAACCGGGTCGAGTACGTGGTCCGCGGCCTGGGCTTCGTCAAGACCGTGCACGACCTGGAGAAGGTCGTGGTCAAGGTCAACCAGAACGTCCCGATCCGAGTCAAGGACGTCGCGCGCGTCTCGCTCGGCCCCGCCCTCCGTCGTGGGGCGCTCGACAAGGCGGGCGCGCCGGCCGTCGGCGGCGTGGCGGTGGTCCGCTACGGCGACAACCCGCTGGCTGCGATCAAGCACGTCAAGGCCAAGATCGCCGAGATCGCCCCTGGCCTGCCCAAGAAGGTGGTGATCGACTGGTCCAAGACCGACCGCGTTCAGGTGGAGGCCTTCGCCGAGGCCCAGGGCTTCCCGGCCTACAAGGGCGCCGCCATCGACCAGGACGCGTGGGTCAAGTGGGCGAACGCGAACATGGACAGCCACCCCGCGTGGCTGACGCTCAGCCAGGTCACCGTGGTGCCCTTCTACGACCGGACGGGTCTGATCTACGAGACCCTGGGCACGCTCAACACGGCGCTCACCGAAGAGATCCTGATCAGCATCATCGTCGTGATCGCCATGGTGCTGCACCTGCGCAGCTCGTTCCTGATCTCCGGCCTGCTCCCGCTGGCGGTCTTGATCTGCTTCATCGCCATGAAGCTCTCCCACGTCGACGCCAACGTGGTCGCGCTCTCGGGCATCGCGATCGCGATCGGGACCATGGTCGACATGGGGATCATCCTCTGTGAGAACATCCTCAAACATTTAGACGAAGCGGACCCCGACGAAGACCGCTTGGAGGTGATCTACCGGGCAGCCGTCGAGGTGGGCGGCGCGGTCGTCACCGCCGTGTCGACCACGATCGTCAGCTTCCTGCCCGTGTTCGCCATGGAGGCGGCCGAGGGGAAGCTGTTCAAGCCGCTGGCGTTCACCAAGTCGTTCGCCCTCCTCGGTTCGATCATCGTCGCGCTGACGATCATTCCGCCCGCGGCCCACGTGCTGTTCACGTCCGAAGGTCGCAAGCGGGCGTGGCATCACTACGTGTGGCCGGCGGCCCTGGTCGTCCTGGGCGTGGTGGCCCTGTTCTTCACCTGGGTCATCGGCGTCCTCCTGCTGCTCATGGCCGCGGCGGGCCTCGCCCAACCCACGCTCGAGGCGCGCTACGCCCGCGGCAAGGACTACGCCTCCTGGCTGAGCAACGGCCTCGCGGTGCTCGTCGTGGCAGTCTTCCTCAACGAGCACTGGCTGCCGCTGGGCCCAAGCAAGGGGCTGGGGACGAACTTCCTGTTCACGGGCGGCCTCATCGGCGGGGTCCTCGTCGCATTCCTGCTCTTCCTCCGCGTCTACCCGACGATCCTCCGCTGGTGCCTGGATCACAAGAAGACGTTCCTCCTCCTCCCTGCCGCGATCCTCTTGTTCGGGGCCTGCGTGTGGCTGGGGGCCGACGCGGTCTTCCCCTGGGTCCCGGCCGCGGTCGTGGGGCTGTTCGCCGCGACCTTCTTCTACCAGGCGACCACCGCCTTCCTCCGCGAGCGCTCCGAGGAGGACGACGCCCCCGGCTGGCTGGCGCCGGTTGGCAGCAGCGTCGCCGGGTTCATGGCCCTGGTGATCGTGGTCGGGATCACGACCTTGGCGTCGGTGGTCTACCGCTCGGACGCGGCGCTGTCGGTGCGGTCATCGATCAACCACGCGCTCCCGGGCCTCGGCAAGGAGTTCATGCCGCCGCTCGACGAGGGCAGCTACCTCTACATGCCGACGACCATGCCGCACGCCTCGATCGGCGAGGCCCAGGACGTCCTGGAGAAGCTGGACATGGCCATGGCCTCGGTCCCCGAGGTCGAGCTCGTGGTCGGCAAGCTCGGCCGCGCCGAGAGCCCGCTGGACCCGGCGCCGATCTCCATGATCGAGACGGTGGTCAACTACAAGCCCGAGTTCATCACCGACAAGGACGGCCACCGCCTCCGCTTCGCGTTCGACGCAGAGGCCGGCGAGTTCCGGCGCGACGACAAGGGCGAGCTGATCCCGGACCCGGAGGGACGCCCGTTCCGCCAGTGGCGGGATCACATCCGCTCGCCTGACGACATCTGGGACGAGCTGGTGAAGGCGGCGAGGCTGCCTGGAACGACCTCCGCGCCCAAGCTGCAGCCCATCGCCGCGCGGATCGTCATGCTCCAGAGCGGCATGCGGGCCCCCATGGGCGTGAAGGTCAAGGGGCCGGACCTCGAGACCATCGAGAAGGTCTGCCTCGACATCGAGCGCTTCCTCAAGCAGGTCCCGTCGGTCGCACAGGAGGCGGTCATCGCGGATCGCATCGTCGGCAAGCCTTACCTGGAGATCGAGATCGACCGCGACGCAATCGCGCGCCACGGGCTGAAGATCACCCAGGTCCAGGACATCATCGAGGTGGCGATCGGCGGGCGGCCCCTGACCACGACCGTCGAGGGGCGCGAGCGATATCCGGTGCGCGTGCGCTACGCGCGCGAGCTCCGCGATTCGATCGAGGCCATCAAGGACATCTACGTCCCGACGCCGGACGGCCACCAGATCCCGCTGATCCAGCTCGCCGACATCCGCTACGTCCGCGGCCCGCAGGTGATCAAGAGCGAGGACACCTTCCTCACCGGCTACGTGCTCTTCGACATGAAGAAGGGTCAAGCCGAGGTCGACGTGGTCGAGGAGTGCCAGGCCTACCTCAAGGCGAAGATCGCGAGCGGCGAGCTCCAGATCCCGGCCGGCGTGAGCTACACCTTCGCGGGCAGCTACGAGAACCAGATCCGCTCGGAGAAGAAGCTGCGGGTCGTGTTGCCCCTGGCCCTGTTCATCATCTTCATCATCCTCTACTTCCAGTTCAAACGGGTATCGACCACGATGCTCGTGTTCAGCGGGATCGCCGTGGCCTGGGCGGGCGGGTTCCTCATGATCTGGCTCTACGGCCAGCCGTGGTTCCTGGACTTCTCCCTGCTCGGAACCAACATGCGCGACCTGTTCGCGGTCCACCCGATCAACCTCTCGGTCGCCATCTGGGTCGGGTTCATCGCCCTGTTCGGCATCGCGACCGACGACGGCGTCGTGATCGCGACCTACCTCGACCAGTCGTTCGAGGGGAACCCCACCGAGTCCGTCGAGGGCATCCGCGCAGCCACCCTCGAGGCGGGCAAGCGACGCATTCGCCCCTGCCTCATGACCACGGCCACCACGATCCTGGCCCTCGTCCCGGTGCTCACGTCCACTGGGCGAGGCTCCGACATCATGATCCCCATGGCCATCCCGTCCGTCGGCGGCATGTGCATCGAGCTGGTTACCCTGTTCGTCGTCCCGACTCTCTACTGTGCGATCGCCGAGGCCCGTCTGGGCTCGCGGCCAGAGGGAGGCTCACCGGACGGCTCACCGAGTCCGTCAGAGACGGGCGCCACCTAACCCCACCCAACCTGGAGTCATTCATGAACCGCTTCTACCCCGTCCTCCTCGCCACGGCCTTGCTCTGCGCTGGCTGCCCGAGCGAGCCCACCCAGCAAGCAGAGCCCGCTCCGGCGAACGAGGCCCCGGCTTCCGACCCCTCGCCGGCCGCCGAGGGAGGAGCCGCTGCGTCTCAGTGGACGTGTTCGATGCACCCGCAGGTCAAGCAGCCGAAGCCAGGGACCTGCCCCACCTGCAAGATGGACCTGGTCCCGGTGTCCGAGGACGGGGCCGCGGCGCCTGCACAGCCGAAGGCCGCAAGCGCCAAGGTCTACGACGTCGCGTGCGGCTGCTCGATCCCTGCGGTGGGTCACTGCGGCGAGTACGCCAAGATCGACGGCGCCTTCGTCGAGATCACCGACCACGGGCTCGGCTCCATGCCCTTTTGCGGCAAGAGCGGACTCCGCGCCAAGATCGACGGGCAGATCGAGGGCGGGAAGCTCAAGGCGAAGTCTGTGGAGCTCGTTGAATAGCCCCGCTCAGTCGATTGGCGAGGGTCGCAACTCTGGCCGGGCAGGACCGCGTCATTCGCGGGCTACCCTTCCTTCCCGGCGAGGGAGCCGGCTCCGTCAGGGTGCCGCCCTCGGGCCTGGTAGAGGTAGAGAGAGCGCTGAGCGGCTCCGGGCTGCCGCTGGCGACAGCTACGCATCGAGACGGATCCTGAAGCCAGCACGTTGGTAGTAGAGGCCGCCCTCCTTTGTACCTGGCGTAGTCCCATCAGACACCCAGATCCCATAGCTTGAGGGGGGGACAGGGTTCGTCTCCTGTGGTGTGAGTTGAAGATCCGTCGGGTCGATCGAGCCCGCCACGTAGAGCTTCCCTGAGACCGAGGCGTCACCCGCGACCGAGAGGTGACCATCGACGCCAAGGGTCACAGGGGACTTGGGGTTCGCGCTGGTCAAACGCAGCACGCCTTCTGGGGTCCCTTCCAGCGTGTAGGACAGCTCACCCCCCCCGCGCGGCGGGTGGAAGGTCAGCCCCTTCTGCCCCCAAACGTGGATTCCCCCGTAGCTCGCGATCCCCCGTCCCGCGACCAAGGCGCCATCCCTAACGTCGACATGGACGAGGCGCTCGACAACGGTCCCGCTAGCTGGATCGGTCCGCGCGATCTCGAAGACGTTGCCCGTTTCCCCTGCCCGGTAGTAGGCCCGCAGCTTGGAGCCCGTGACCTCGGCTCCGGCCCCGACGTAGAACCGGCGCTGGACGTCGGAGATCATGTCGGCGTCGATCAGCTCCGGGCTGTGGGATCTGGCGTTCTCCAGGAGGATCAGCGGCCGCGGGTCCGTGACCAACCCCTCGCCGCGGTGCTCACGGACGACCTCAAGGACCCCGCCGCCGCATGCTTCCACCTCGGTTCCGGCCGGGGCCTCGAGGACAGAGACGACTTCGAGCGGGGCCTGACCACGGCAGAGCTTGAGGCGTTGCTCTCTTGGAAGAGGAGTCCAGTGTGCGCCGATCCGTGACCCTGCGGGAGGGTTGCCTGGGCGGTTGCGATGGACGACGCCGATGTTCGCGGCCAGGTAACTGGGGCCACCAAAGGCGCCGTTGACGACCCGCTGCATGGCGCGGACCTGGAAGGTTGCGAGGTGTGCCCAGCCCTCGAGGGAGCGGGGTCCACCCGGCGCGCCGAGGAATCCGAGGGGCGTGTTGGCCGTGTTCCAGTCCCCGAAGGTGGCCTGGTAGCGCTGGCGAGCCTCCTCTTCCTTGCGCTTGTCCTCTTCGTACTTCGCCCGCTCGTCGGCGGTCAGGCGGCCGAGGCTGTGCTCCATGGCGTCGGGGCTGGAGACGTCGATCATGTAGCCGCCCTGCGGCGGTCGCCGACGCTCCTCTCCTCGATCCCTACGGGCCTGGCGCTCCCGGTTCCTCCGCTGGCGACGCTCTTCGCGTTTGCGTCGGCGCTCTGCGCGTCGCTCCTCCCGGCGACGCCGGCGCTCCTCGCGCTCGCGGCGCTTGCGTTCCTTGTACTCCTCGCGACGCCGACGCCGATCCTCTCGCCGCTGACGGCGCCGCTCGACGCGCTCGCGTGCTCGACCGACGCGGTTGGCGAGGCGTTCGCGACCGGCGTCGCGCGCGCGCTCTTCCAGGTCTTCGAGCTCGTCGATCCGCTCCTGCTCACGACGGTCGCGCTCTTCTCGGGCTCGGCGAGCGCGTTCTCGGCGGCGACGCCGCTGCAGGCGCTCCTCGTAGCCTCGGGGAATCCCTCGGTCCCCTCCCAGGGGAGGTTCGAAGCCGAGGCCCGGGCCTCTTCGCCCGGGGAGACCCAACGGAATGCGCCCGGGATCGTCGCCCGGGACACGGCGGCCTCGCGGCACTCCGTCGTCGGGGCCTGGCTCCACTCCGATCCCGGCGCCAGGCGGAGTCGGCAGGCCCAGCGGGACTCGCCCGGGGTCGTCGCCTGGCACTCGGCGCCCACGAGGCACACGACCTGGTGCGGGATCCACTCCCACACCACGGCGAGGCGGCGTGGGCAGCCCCAGAGTCAGGCGGTGCGATTGCTCGCCGCCGACGACGAGTCCGCCGGGCACGGGCGTCAGGCCGGGGTGGCCGAAGAACTCTATGTATCCGCCTGGAACCGGAATCACGGGGAGGCCGCCGACCGACGTGCTGCCCGTGGCGACGGACGTGCCGGGCGCGTGGACCAGGACACCTGCGGTGGCGTTGGGGCACGGCTCACCGGGCCCCTCGTAGTCCCGCGTCTGGGAGCGAGGGTTCTCGATCGGCTCGAGGTCTCCGTCGCCGGTCCTGCCGTTGGAGGTTTCGCGCCTCGGTGGAACGGGGATCGGCGTGAAGCCGCCGCCGGCCACGAGGATTCCCCCGCCTGAGCTAACCCCGGGGCCCTCGCCTACGGGGGGCTTCTTGCCCGATCCGCTTGGTTTCCCTCCCGGCTTCTTGGGCGGAATCTTCTTCTTCTTGTCCTCCTCTTCGTCGTCTTCGTCTTCCTCCTCACGGGGCGGCGGGAGCCAGGTCCAGGGCGGCGGCTGCGGAGGCGGCATGCTGGGAGGAAGGTCGGCATCGACACGGATCACGGGCCGCCACTGAAGCGTCTCGAGCCCGAGTTCGGTGTCGACGTTGGCGCGGCCGCGATCGGCCCACAGCTCGCCCTTGATCGGCTTTCCGGCACCCTCCGGGACCTCCGAGGCGTCGTTGCTGACGAACACCACCCGCCCGACCAGCTCAGGCCCCATGGTGAACTGGGCGTCGTGGCGGATCGGGAGCGGGCCGATCGGCGTCCCCTCGCGACCGGCGAAGTAGGAGCCGCCAGCGCCCTCGGGGGCGACGAGTGTCCCCAAGAGGCCGATCCGATCCGCCTCGGACCACACGTAGCCCTTGGGATGGTTCAGGAGCGGGACGCTGCCGCCTTGGTTGCGATCGGGCTCGGGCGGTGGCTCACGAGTCTCGGTCGGGCCCGTCTGGCTCCCGCGCTCTCGGGTGCCGGCGTCCTGGAGAGGGGGCGGGGGGAGTCCCCGAGCCGCGGCGCTGGCCGCCCGAGCCGCGTCCGCCACGCTGCCGCCCTGAGCGAGGGCGTTTCGCGCAGCCGAGACCGCGGCGCCACCGAAGAAGGTCACCCCGCCGACCGAGACCGAGGGGGCGGTCTGGGTTACTGAGCCGTGGGTGCCGCTGCGTGTGCCAGCGTCGTTGAAGGCCATTCCCTCAGGCACAGCGTCTGGGGCGGCCGCGTCGGGCTCGTCCGGGGCTATCTCGATCTCTGCGGCCTGGAGCGGGACGCTGCGGCAGGTCAGCGCCAATGCGTAGCGGTCGTCCTCGGAGTCAATGATCCGGCGGTGGGAGCTGGGCAGCGCCACTCGGCCCTTGGTATCGGCTTCGCGCGTCGTCCGGTTCTGGGCCGTGAAGAACTCGGGCTGCGCGAAGGGGGCGTCCCCGGGCCGCACGTCCTGATACTCGGCCTCGTAGTCGTTCAGGATCTGGATCGCGAGGCGGTTGTCCTCGATCCCGGTGGGCGTCGGGCGCTGGAGGCGGTGGTAGCGGAGGGAGCGCGGGTCGAAGAAGCCGGTGCCCTCGACGAGCACGTAGGGGTGGCCCGTCTCGTCGTGGAGCTCGCTGAGGACGCCGACCTGCGTGCCGAAGCGCTGGCCCAGGGCGTAGAAATCCTCGCCCGTGGCGTCCACAGGGACCCAGAGGTCGGTGGCAGTGATTCCGTCGCGGGGCGGAAGGTTCCTCACGGGAGCAAGCCCTCCCGCGCTGCGGCGTCCGAGGGGCCGCCGCGGCGCACTCGTACTCGCGTGCGCCCGAGCGGGTCGAGGGTGGGTGACTCGCCACCGGTGAAGATCGTCGTGACGTAGCCCTTGCCACCGGGGCGGAGCACGATCTGGACGCCCGAGACGACGCCGTCGGTGTTCACGGGCCATGGACGAGCGATCGAGTACTTCGCAGCCTCGACCCGCTCAGCGCGCTTGAAGAGTCCGCGAGCGACGGTCTGCCCCGTCTCGTCGAGCTTGTGGCGATTGCTCCGGCCCTCGAGAGGGACGAGCTCGACGAGATCCGGTCGATCAAGCGGGACGCCCTGCCCCTCAGGCACGGCGCTGAGCTCGACCTGTTCGGCACGCCCGCCGCGAACTCGCCGGAACGCAGCGACGTAGTAGCTCTCGGTATCCGAGAGCACCTCGGGGATCTTGGTCTCGCTCTTGGACTGGCTGGCACCCGTGACGGGGCGCCTGCTCGCAGTGTCCGCGCGCGGGCGCATGACTGCGCCGAAGTAGACCAGGGGCGACTTGGGAACGAAGCTCGTCACCTCGGCCACCGGCACTCCCTCCTCGGCGACGTGGCCCGATAGGTCGCTCGTCTGGATCACGCCGAGCTCGGCCGAGTAGAGCCGCGCCCCAGGGTCCAGGCGGCGGGGCAGGTTGCGAATGAAGACCGCCGTCTGAGGCTTGGCGCGGCGCTGGGCCCCGATCTGGGTCCGCGTCCCCTGCTCCTGGCGCTGGCGATCGATCGCGCGCAGCTCGTCCTTGACCTTGTCGCGCAGCTCCTGGGCCCGCTCCCTGGCCTCCTCGTTGGGCGTCTCGAGGGCGCTGCGCGACTCGGCGACCCGCTTCTCGAACTCGACCGCCTCCTTGGCCAACTGATAGAGACTCTGGCCAATGCCCCCGAACTCCTGCTCGATCTGGAACAGCTCGCCGAGGACGCTGTCGTAGCGGCTGGCCAGGTTGGGGGCGACCTCGCTGATCCGATCCACGAGGCGTGCGCGCGAGACCATTTGCTGGAACTGCTCGTAGGCGACGCCGTGACTCCGCGCTCCCGTGATCGCATAGAGCAGGCGCGGGCTCACGTAGCGGTCCTGGAACAGGTAGTAGGCGTCGAGCCGGTGCCAAGGGTCGGGCTTGGCGGACTGGCGAGCCGCGGACTGAGCCTGGCGCTTGAGGTCCTCGAGCTCTCGCTTGAGGGCGTTGATCCGCTGGGCCTCCCGGCTCGGAGCCATGGCGCGGTGCGCCGACGCGAATCGGTAGGCGTCGACCCGGATCGGGAGGCGCTTCCCGGCCGTCGTCTCGGCTCGGGCGCGGAGGGGGAGGAGGTGCGCGTTGGGGCCTCGGACCCTGATCGGGCCCTGCTTGGGCCCGGCCTGTGCAGCGGCCTTGCCGCCCTCTTCCTTGGGGGTGATCTCCTTCTCGACCTTCGGGATTCGCCAGAGGCGGTAGGCCTGCTCGCGCAGGAGCAGGACGACTCGCGGGTCGACGTCCACCGCGTTCTGGTACGCCTGGGGGGCGAGCACGAACTTCTTCAGCCAGGTCAGACCGTACTTGTTCTTCGTCAGCTTGCGGACGGCCTCCTCAGTGAGGGGGATCGGCTCGTTGTCGATCACGAGCACCGGGTCGAGCTCGTCCATGCGGACCGTCGCCACGCGGAGCCCGCCCACCACGACAACCCAGTCGGGTGGATAGGTCGCCTCGACGCCTCGGCTCTGCCCCGTCCCCTCCAGATAGAGCTGGAGCCCGCGGGGGAAATCGGCCTCGTTTTTTGAGCCGCGCCCCTCGGGCGCGTAGCCGACCCTCCCCTCGCCCGGCTCGTAGAGCGCGACCGAGCCGTCGAGGTTCAGCGACAGCTCCTCGGTGCCATGGTCCTGCGCGAGGCGGGCGAGGGCGGCCATGGCCGAGGAGAAGCGGCGGAACTCGGTCTCGGGGCGCGTCTCCTCCCACTCCTGCGGGCGATGGCTGAGCTTGGGCTGGAGGAAGAGCCCCTGCGCGACCTGGCCCGCGATCTCGGCCAGGGAGAAGGCCTGGCCGTCTTCCTTCACGCTGTCCTTGGCGTAGTTCGACTCAGCGTCGGTGCGGTTGAACGACCAGCGGCGCAGGAACCCGCGCGCGTAGAAGAAGCGGGCGTCGACAAGGCGCGCGCGAGCGATCGCGACCGAACCATCCGCGTTGCGTCGGACGGTCTCCAGCGCCACGCAGAACAGCGGGTCCACCACGACCGCGTATTCCCGCCCCTCGGTGTCGACCTCCGCCATGACGAGGGCACCGGCGAAGTCGAGACGCCGGAGCCGCGGCAACGGTCGCGGCGGCTGCGCCTGGGCCACGCGGATCGGGCTGAGGTCTGGCTTGGGGGCGGTGCGCAGACGAACCCGCGCCAGGTCGCCAGGCGCCGGGGTCGTAAACTGAAAGCCCTGGGGGAAGTCCGCCGCGAAAAGGAGCACCTCCGAGGTGTCCGCGGTCCAGCCGCGCGTGCGTCGGTAGCTCACGCTGCGGCACGGGAAGCCTTGGTAGGTCGCTACGGTCCCGCTCATGGCTACAGCCCGAAGTCGGTGACCAGGTCGGCGGTGGTCTTCTGGATCCGCTTCCCAAGCCTGGCCTCCTCGGCGACGGTGCGTTCGAGCGCCTGGCGGGCCTGCTCCCGGGCGAAGGCCGGGTCCTCTTTGAAGCGCCGGGTGAAGTCCATGCGAAAACGCTGCTCCTCAAGACGGGCGAGCAGCCGGGTCTCTTGCTTGGCCAGCTCCTGCTGCAGCCGCTCCTCGAGGTGGCCGAGGAGCTTCTCGGTCAGCGGAGCGAGGAGCGTCATGAAGGGCCCGAGCCCGGGAACGAACTGCCCGACGCCGCTGATCAACGAAGGGAGGCTCTGGGAGATCTCGCCGTCCCCGAAGAGCGCGTTGGCGAAGGACTCGCCCTTTTCGCGCGCCTCTCCGACGGTCCCGAACAGCCCGCTGAAACGCCCCCGGCTCGCGGCGAGGAGGTCGCGGCCCCGGAGTGCGTTCGCGCGCCCTTGAAGCTTCGCCCGGCGTTGCTCGAAGCGCCTCCGTGCGCGGATCTCCTTGAGGCTCTCGCGCGCGGCCTTGCTCCGGTCCCGCCGCTCCTCTTTGCTCAGGTCGGTGCTCTTGCGAACCGAAACCAGGATCTTCTTGGCGGCCTCTTCTGCCGCCTTCAGCTTCTTTAGGGCGAAGTTCAGGACGATCGTCTTAGCCACGGCGCTCCTCCTCGAGCTGACGCTCCACCTCGGCCAGGGCCTCCTTTAGGTCCTCCTCGAGCTGGGCCACGGTCTTCTCTGCACCGATCCGCAGGCGCAGATACTTCTGGAACTCCTTCTCCGCCTTTTTCAGGCCCTTCACGACGACTCGCTTGCTCTCCTCAGGCATTGCTCGACCGATCCCAGGCCGAGAATTGGGCCTGCGCTTCTGCTTCGACGGTGGCGGCGAGTCCGTCGATGTCGGTCTCGACCTCCACCGGGCGCGCCTTCTGTCGCTTGGTGCCGCGCACGAACCACGTCAGCTTCTGGCCAAGCGTGTGGAGCTGGAGCGCGAAGCCCCAGGCACGCACCTTGAGCACGCTGGTCGCCTTGAGCTTGGCGGGGAGCGAGCCCCCCGTGCCCTTGTCGTCAGGCGTCTTCTTCGGGCTCTGAGCGGCGACAGCTTCGGCCCAGGCCTGCTGCTCCTCCTTGCCGAAGCGGCGGAAGACGGCGCGGAGGTCGAGTCGGAAGCGCCTCATGGTCGGGCCCCCGAGAGCCAGTAGCTCTCCACGGGGCGCGCGTCCTTCAGCGCCTCTGAGGGCCAGCGGTCAGGGCGGCGTGCGGCGCGGTAGACCAGCGTCGCGTCCCGCGCCCAGAGCCTGGAGTCGGGCTCGCTGCTCGGCTCGGCTAGGTAGGGCAGGCTCTCGCGACTGGCCTGACGGTCCAGGCGCCACGGGTCGCCGAGTTCGCCGGGCAGGAGGAGATCGGCGGGCTTTCCCTCTCCTCCGCGCTTCTTGACCTTGACCTGGGCCGTCAGCGTCCAGGGCAGGATCGCGCCCTCGAACAGGACCGGCTCATAGCCACCGACAACGGGCTCGAAGTCGAAGCCGACGTGGCCTCCAGAGAGCGCCAGCCGCAGCTCCAGGCGGTTCAGGGCGCTCTCGGGGTCGTCCTCTTCCTCGGGGTCTTCCTGGAACGTCCACACCCCTTCGGCGAAGCGCGCCGCCTCCTCATGGAAGACCTCGCTGCTCTTCTTGGCGCCCGGCGGCTCGCGCAGCTCGACCCAGCGCAGCGCGCCCGGTCCCCGCGCGGACGCGCGGACGACGCGCAGGGTCTCCCCCTTCTCGACCTTGCGTCGCGTCGAGTAGCCCACCTCGGTCGGGCTCGTGCCGGGCCCGATCGCGCCAACCCGCACGCCCCACTGGTGAATCCGGGAGACAGCGAGGGCCACCGTCGGGACGCGGCCCGTCACCTCGTCGGCGTCCAAAGCGGTCACCTCGACCCCGTCGGGGCCGTTGGTGTCGTAGGAGTAGTGGTCCCCGAAGGGGCGGACGTCGATCCGCCCGAACTGGCGGGCCTTCTCGACCGCCGAGGTGCCCTCCCGGGTCGTGAGCTCCGTCCGCCACTCGAGGACGTGCAGCCCGCCGGGCGTGAAGGTCGAGCTGACGTCCTGCTCCCAGCCCACGATCCCGCGAGCGTCCTGAAGGCGGCGGGCTGCTGAGACGACGAGCGTCACGCTCGCCAGCACGCTCCAGGTGGCGGAGGGGGCGAGGGGGTCTTCGCCGGCGGAGAGCCGCTCGACCTTGAGCTCCTCGTACTCGGGCGGCCCCAGCGTCCAGACAACCTCTCGGGCGCCCTGGGGTTCTCGAACGAGTCGCACCCAGCGCGGCCCCGAGCGCTGGCGCAGCCGGTCGGTGAATTCCCGCCAGCGCGACCAGAGCGCAGCCTGCGTCCCGTCTGGCGAGACGAGCCGAGCACCGCGGATCTCCCACACCTCCCGGACCTCGGTGACCTCCCGTGGGTTGGAGGCCTCCTTCCAGGAGGCCTCGAGCCGCGGCTCGAAGAGCCCCGGGACGTCGAAGCGGAAGGGCGCGGCGGGCCCCTGGATCTCCAGCTGGAGCTTCACAGGCGCCGCCTGTGGGCCCCTGGATCGGCCTTGGGGTGTCCGCCAGGTCGAGGTAGTGTCCTGCTGTCGCCAGGGAGCGCAGGAGGCGCCCAATGCCAGCAACGATCAGGCCTCGCCGGCCTCGACGCCGAAACTACCGCAGGAGCCGGGCGCGGGCGCTCGCGCCTGCTCCCTGGTCGCCGGTCGCGCGGATCGCCCTGGCGCTTGGTTTGGCGCTCGGCGTCCTCGGAGGTGGGGCGCTCCTCTTCGATCGAGAGCAGCGGATCAACGCCCAGCGGCGCGCGGCACAGGACGGCCTGCTCGAGCGTCACGACCAGGAGCGCTCGACTCGCGCCGCTCACGACCGGGTTCTCAGTCCGCTGCAGTAGCACGAGGCGCCTCCCCGCTCGCGCCGGTCTCGGCCGCGGACTGTCCGACCTCGGCGAAGATCGCGTCGATCCGGGCGCGCAGCCGAACGAGCTCGTCGACCTCCCCGCCTTGGACCCAGGCGCGTGGGATCAGGACGTCGCGAACGAAGGCGAGCTCGCGGAGGGACACGGCGTTTCGGCGTTGGGTCATGGCAAGAGCACTCCCGCTCGGAGGTGGTCGTCGGAGATGGTCTCCTGGCCGGCGGGCTTCCCGTGGAGCGTCCCGCCGAGCTGCTCGACCAGCACCTTCTGGATCAGGCCCTCGCTCTGGATCCGGGTCGTTACGACGAAGGTGTCGGGCACGCCTGCCTGGTTCTCGACGCGGAAGAAGTTGCAGTCGAGGGTGCCCTCGGCCCTGTCCTGTGGGCGGGTCCCCAGCCGCCAGACCACGTTCAGGCCGGAGACCTGCCGCTCGGTGGCGACGAAGGGGAGCCCGCTGCCCGGCGCCTGGGCCTCGGCGACGAGGTCGCCTTGGGCGCGGTTCGCGGAACGGTAGAAGTAGACGCGGAAGATGTTCCCGAGCTGCTCGATCCGCCAGTAGAGGACGCCACCGTCGGTGTTCCCCGAGCGCTCGCCCGTTACGGCAGCTTCCTTGGCCCTGGCGAGGTGCTCGTGCTGGTCGTCCTTGGTCTTGGTGTAGACGCGCTCGAGGACGAAGGGGCCGATTCCCTCCGGCCCCGAGAAGGACTGGCCGACCCGGACCCCGCTGAACTGGATCGTCCGGTCCTCGCCGGTGACCTTCGCGGTGCACGCGAACTCCTCGCGACCGCCGTGTCCCGAGTCTTCGCCCCGGACGCAGCGGAACGTCCAGCGGGCAGCCACGCAGAACTCGCGGGGCTGGTGGGCGTCGAGCCGCCCCTGGCCGCGGTTCTTGGGTGAGAAGACGCCGGGGCTGGCGGCGACAAGCCGCTCGACCACGGATTGCTCCCCGGCCAAGCTGTCCTCCTCCATGGCGGCCGAGAGCGCAGGCAGGAAGCCCGCGCGTCGCCGAGCGACCGCGCCGCTGCGGTCCCGCACGCGCGCGTCGGTCACCGCGGCGCTGGTGCTGAGCTCAAGGAACTCAGCGCCGCGAGAGCCGTGGCCTGAGCTGAAGCGCAACAGGGCCTCCGCGAGCACCTGGCGGGCGCCCTGGATGCGCCGCGCGACGCCCTTGAGGGCCGCGAGGAAGACCTCCTGGGAGTCCAGGTCCTTCTCGCTCTTGCCGTCCCACACCGCCCGGACGCGCAGCGGCCAGTCGAGGACGGGGAAGAGCTGCAGGGTGTCGCCGACGGTGTCCTGTGCTCCGACCGGGAGTGGCCAACTCCCCGAGAGGCCTGAGCCCTGCCGCGGGGCGAGGGCGACGTCGGCGCCCGGCGCGCCCTGGCCTTCGGCGACGAGCGCGGCGGCTGGTGCGCCCGGCGCTTTGTAGAGCGAGACCGTGCGCGAGCCCGGGGCGCCCGCGATCCGCGCGAAGATCAGCCCGCCCAGCGTCGTGTTCACGCCGAAGCGCACGCCCTTGAGCGTGACGCGTCGCCCCGCCGCCACGCTGGGGAGGGTGTTGTTCAGCGCCAGCACCTGGGTCCGCTGCTTTCGGTAGCGGTCCTCGAGCTCCTGGAGCTCGCGGAGAGCGGAGAGGAACGTCCCCACCAACTCCTGCCCGACGAAGCGCTGCCAGGCCTCAGGAGTCTTGCGCAGGTCCGCCACGCTAGGCCTCCAGGAGCTTGAGCTGGAGGCTGCCGTCGAGCGCGCCGCTCTCTGGGTCGGTCTCTACCGAGGAGCCCTCGGCCTGGACCGCCAGCAGGAGGGGGAGATCGGCGACAAAGGGACGGGCGCCGTCGTAGCGCGCCTGCAGGGTCTCGAGCGCGCTCCTCACCCGGGCGATCTCGTCGGCCCCCGTCAGGCTGGGCCCGCGGCGGGTCTTCAGGCGGACGTGCAACACGTAGGGGTGGACCTTGAGGGCGCCCACCTGGGCGACGCCCCCGGCGCCTGGCTCGACCCACACCTCCAGGCCCTGGCGGGTGATCTTCTGGGGCTGGTCGCCGACGTAGATCGCATCGGGCACCACCGCCAGCACCGCGGCCAGGTCGCGCTTGAACAGGGGGATCAGGTCCTCGTGGAAGCTCACGACTCAGGGCTCCACGAACCGGAGAGGACGGCCTCGACCCAGGCCAGGGCCTCGTCGTAGCCCACCATGGTCCCGCTGAGGTTCTGGTAGCCGTTGAGGGTGAACGCGACGCCAGCCGGGACGACGGGGCGCCCACCGTCCCGGAGGTGGCGGAGTTCGAGGGCCCAGCCGAGCTGCTCCTCGCGCCACATGAAATCGCGGTCGTTGAGGTAACGAGCCAGCCACGGGCCGAGCCCAGCCTCGAGCTGCCGAATGGAGTGCTCGCGCTCGTGCGAGAGCAGCGCCTCCTGCTCGACGCTGCCCGGCGGGTAGCGCTGCAGCCACAGGTCGAGGTTCGCGACGTAGATCCGGGTCCCGATCGTGGTCGTGACCGTGTCCGAGACGAAGAGGTCGGGCCGCTCGACGACCTCCACCAGCGGGCACCAGCGCTCGTCGAGCGGGTAGGGCCGCTGGCACCCGGCGAGGACCAGCAGCAGCAGGGGCAGGAGGCGGCTCATTGCTCTCCTCTCTTCTCGACGGCCACCTCGAAGGTCAGGTCTGGTTGATCCGGCGTAATGACTCGGCCCGTGTAGATCCCGGGGCGGAGCGCGCGGTCGGGACGGACGCGCACCGCGAGCCGACCTCTCCCAAGAACCCGGACGTCCCGTGGCTCGACGCGGCGCTGCCCCACGAAGACCTGGCTCTCCGCCGAGAAGGTCGGCCCCTCAGCACCTGACGTAAGGACGACGTCGCCGGGGACGCCAGCCGAAAGCCGCAGCCGCGCGGTTTGTCTCGTGCTCGAGCCCTGGGGGCATGCGACGGCGAAGGTGCCCAGGGAGGGCCGCAGGGCCAGCCCGACGTCGACCTCCTCCTCGGCCACGAGACGGCCGTCGGAGCGAACCTGAACCTCCAACTCCAGCGGGGCGTCTGGCGCGACGTCGTGGAACACAACGAGCGCTTGGCAGGTGCGCGGGCCAGGCTGGAGCTCGTAGGCCAGGTCGTACGCCGAGCCGAACCATCGCGCCGGGTTGAGTCGGCCGCGCTCGATCAGGCGTCGTCGTGGGCCGAAGGCAAAAGCGAAGCGGAGTCCCCCTCCTTCGAGGCGCCGCGAGTCATGAACTGCGAACTGTAGCGGCGTCTCCAGGAGCGCCTCGAACTCCTCACGGAGGCGCTCACGGCTCCCGTAGCTGCCGTTGGCACCGATCCCGCCCCAGGAGCCGAGCACCTGTGCGGCGTACTCGCTGACCGACTGCTGAACCGCCGCCTCCTGGCTGACCATGGCCGAGTAGGCGGGGCTCAGCAGGTAGACCGAGAACTGCGGGGTCTCCTTGTGCTTTGGACGGACCTGGAACTCGACGACCGCGAAACGTCGGCGTCCGCCGAGGTCGACGTAGCGGTTGAAGGAGAGGTCGAACCGGATCAAGGCGACGCGGCTACGCCGATCGCGGAGGCGGGCGTCGCCTTGGAACAGGAGGTCGTAGGCCGCGATCTGCTGAGAGGTGTCGACCCGCTGGCGCAGCTGCTGGTTGGACGTCAGGCCAGGGACGAGGAGCGGCGGGACGGTGTAGCTTCCGGCCCACCACGGCCACCTCCTCCCGCGGCGCTCGGGAGGCGGAGTCGGCCCCGGGGCGTCGGGGTCCACGAGGTTGACGCCGAAGGTCGCGCGGGACCGCTCCTCGTGTCGGACGCCGAAGGCCTCCTGGTAGTCGCCAGCGCGAATCCCCCGCGCTAGGGCGGGGAGCTGCTCGCGCTGCTCGGCCAGCCGTCGCAGGACCGTGTCGTCGCCGTAGACCTTCGGGTCCGCGACCGTGACGCTGACTTCTGGCGCGGAGCAGGCCTGACAGAGGACGGCGACCGCCACGACGAGCAGCAGATCCCCACCAACTTGCTGGGCCTTCCGCCTAACCTCCGTGCGAGGCGGGCCCCGGGTCCCGTCGTGAGGGACCCGGGGCCCGCGGCCTCGGAGCAGACGTGCGCAGGCCTTGCGCAGCGCGCGTGCGAAGGACTCGGCCGTGGCGCGAACGGAGAAGATCACGGGCGTCCTCCCAGGAGAGGGGTCGGCGTGACGTTCATGACCTCGGGCATGGCCTCGGTCGCCGTGCGCGGCGCGTCGCCGCCGCGCACGCGCGGACGGACCTGCTCGTAGTAGCGATCGGAGAGCTCGAACTGGCGCTCGGCCACGGACTGGGCCGTCTCCTGTCCGTCGAGGTAGCCCTGAGCGGCCAGGATCCCCAGGAACTGGAAGGCCACCGCGCGCTCGTAGACCTCGGGGTTGGCGAGCGCCCCAGGAGTAAGCCCGTCCGCCACCAGCCTGTCGAAGATCGCGTCGGACGCGGTGACCAGGAGGTCGGTGAGGTTTAGCTCACCGGTCGCTTCCAGGTTCTTGAGGTCCTGGGCACCGGTGAGTTGGACCACGCGCACCACGCTGGGCACCAGCGCGTGGCCACGCTGGAAAGCCATGGTTCACGCTCCTTGGGCGTTAGGGGGCGGGGGTGACGGCCTGCGGGACGACTCGGTAGGTCAGGACGGCGTTGGGGTTGAGGACGACGGGGAGGCCATACCAGCCCGCGTAGACGCGGATCCCCACGGGGTCGGTGCGGACCTCGGCGTAGGCGTAGGTGCCCCGCAGCTCCTGGATCAGGCTCAGGGCCGACTGGGCACCAGCCGCCAGCGGTCCCGCCGGGACGTGGACCTTCCCTTCCGCCCAGCCGAGGACCTGGGGCAGCCGGTTCTCCCCGGGGAGGACGACGACGTGGTCGTTGGGGAAGTAGCGCTGGACGTCCGCGTTCTCGGGCTTGTAGGTCCCGTCGGTGAACTGCCAGCTCAGGCCCGCCAGAATCTCCCACTGCGGGTTCACGCCGCTCAGGTTGAGGTTGCGGAGAATCACCGCGCCCAAGGGCTGCTTTGCGAACTCGCGGATCTCCACGTTCTGGACGAGGTAGCCCTCGACGGTCGGCTCGGTGATCCCGATCGCCGCCCGCATGCCCGACTGGTCCTTGAAGAGCTGCTTGATCCGCAGCATCTCCTTCGAGCGGATCTCAGCGGCGGGGTCGTTCCACGCCTGCTGTGCGTCGGCCTTGTTGTTCCCGAAGTCGACCGTGAAGTTGATGTCGCTCCCCGGCACGGTCTGCGGGCTCACCTCGATCTTCCCGAGGAGCGCGCCGCAAGCGAGGAACTCCTTGGTGTTGGCGATCAGGTTCGCCAGGTCCTCGAGCTCAGCGGTCAGGACGGCCTCGGCGTCGGCCATGTTCGAGCCGGGGGCGCGCTGGAGGAACAGGTGGCTGGAGGGGAGGTCCTTGTAGACCTTCACCATGGCCATGGAGCTCGATCGCTTGCTACGCCCCAGCCGCTTGGCACGGGTGTGGGGGCTGTCGGGGCCCGAGACCGGCGCCAGGTGACGTGAGAAGACGACTTCGTCCCAGCTCGCGGAGTCGCCCTCTGGGTAGAGGGGGCGGGCCGCGCGGGAGAAGAGCGCGGAGCAGCTGCGATTCTCGGCCTGGTCCGCGAAGGTCTGGATCATGCCGGTGAGCGTCTCGACCGAGAGCAGGTCGTCGATGGCCGTGGTCATGCCGGCTCCTAGCCGAAGATCGAGCCGCGTCGGGTCAGCACGACGCGCGCTTCAGGGGTGAGGTGGAGGAGTTGGGACTCGTCGAAGTGCCCAGCGAGGACGGTGGGCACGACGTAGGGGGTCGGCCCCTCGCCGAGCTCGAGCAGATCGGCCCAGCCGTCCGTCAGTCGGTAGTCGGCGTCGAGCCCGTGTGCGGCAGAGCCGTTGGGGCCAAAGGCGGCCGGGATCGAAGCCTGCACATGGAGCCGACAGCCAGCGCCGGCGTCCCGCGTTCGGACGCGGATCATGCCGTTGGTGTCCTCGTCGGCCAGGAACTGGGCGGCGAAGGGCGGGTCCTGGTTGAGCTGGTCGAGGACCGCGGCGTTGTCGACGGCGTTCGCGTCCAGCAACACAGGGAATCCCAGCCCGTCGGCCAGAGAGACGGTGATCAGCGTGTTGGCCCACGCCGGGTCCGCGGGTTGGAGGCTCGAGACTGCGGCGGGTTGGTTGTGCTCGCCGTCCGGGTGGCCCGCCTGAACGAAGCGTCGGCTGCCGCGCCGGCGGACGATCGCCGTCCCCGGCTCGATCTGGTGCTCCGGGGCGATCGGACTGCGGGCGTCTCGGTCGAGCACCACGGCTCGCCCTCGAACGAGCCCCTGCTCGGTGAGGATGTAGCGCCGATCCTCGAGCTCCTGCTTGTAGACGCCTGGGACTGCGGGCATGACTACCTCCCTGCCGATCGCGGAGCGGCCCGCACGATCTCGGTGCCGTCCTGGTTGGTCTCGACGCGCCAGCCGCGGCGGCGGAGCATGCTCACGCGCGCGGCGACGGACGCCTTCTTGCGGTCCTTGGGCTCTGCTGCGAGCCCAGTGGTTTCGTCGCGAGTGAACGCCGACTGCCCCTCGGCTCGACTGCGGGCGAGGAGGGCCTCGCCGAGAACCTTGGCGGTCTTGAGGTCGCCGCCTTCGAGGAGCCGCTCCACTTCGTTGAGGTCGGCGGCGGCGATCGGGGCGTTGAGCGCCGCGGACTGTTGGCGCAGACCCTCGAGGTAGGCGGCCTTCTCGTCCTGGTGGCGGATCTCCTCGGCAGCCTCGTAGCCCTCCAGGACCACGCGGAGCGAGTTCAGCTCCTTGGCCTGCGCGTCGAGCTGCGTTTGGAGAGCAGCGATCCGATCCTCGGCGAGCTCGTCCTGGCCGAGCTCGCCGGTGACCGAGTCGTCCTCGAAGTAGCGAGAGAGGAAGGCCAGGGCGCGGAGCTTGGCCTTGGCGGCCCCCTCTCGCTGGACGATCTGGTCCAGCTCGCGGGTCGCCTCCTCGGTCAGCGCGCTCGGCGCCCGGGTCCCCTCGTGAAGCCCGACGGGGTTGGCGGCGGGGTCTGCGACCCAGTCACCGCGCTTGAGATCACGCCGGGCGTCGAGCCGCGCGAAGCGGCGCTGCCGCGTCTCTCCCTCACGAGCGGGCGGCTCGTAGTAACCGAAGCGAGCGACGATCGAGATCCCCAGGCTGCTGGCGTCCTCCTGTGCGCGGTCCATGAGGTAGACCGGCGCCGGGA